>JACMLV010000161.1 GCA_014379395.1 Burkholderiaceae bacterium | reverse complement strand
GTCGGTGCAGTGGGTGAAGGGATGGCGGTAGCGCCGGTTGCGCGGATCGAAGATCTCGCCGATGCAGCGCTGGCACAGCGCGCTGTCGGGCGCGATGGAGGTGCTGGTGGCGGCGCCGCTGCTGTCGGCGATGGCGAACGGCTCGCCCGCTCCGCGCGACGCGATGGCCGTCTGCGACAGTTGCTCGATGCGGGCGGCGGCCGGCGCTTCGCCTTGCAGCCGCGTGATGAAGCGCTCGACCTGTTGGCGTTCTCCTTCGACTTCGATCTCGACGCCGGCGCCGACATTGCGTACCCAGCCGCCCAGCCCCATCGCGCTCGCCAGACGATGCACGAACGGCCGGAAGCCGACGCCCTGCACCTGGCCGCGCACTTCGATGCGGAGGCGGATCGGTGCGGCGCTCAAATTGTAGGGTGGGCACGGCATTATCGTGCCCACGCGGTGCATGCGTCCGCGTGGGCACACCTACGTGCCCACCCTACGATAGAACGCCGCGATAGCGTGCGGCCATCCATCTCAAACCACGTCGAGTTCCCGCACCCGCATGCCGTTGCCGCCGCTGACCTGCACCGCGTAGGCGCCGCAGGCCGGACAGGCGTCGAGCAGGCTGCGGACCGGATGGACGCTGCCGCAATCGGCGCAGGTCCCAGTCCCCGGCACCTCGATGATCTCCAGCCGCGCATCCTGCGCCACCGTGTCGCGCGCGGCGGCGCCGAAGCAAAATTGCAGCGCCTCCGGCTCGACGCCGGCCAGGCTACCAACTTCCAGCCAGATCGTGCGCACGCTGGAGAACTGCTGCGTCAGCGCGGCGTGTTCGATGATGCGGATGACGCTCTCGGCGAGCGATAACTCGTGCATCTTCGCGATGTCAAGCCGGCAGCGGTGCGCGCGCGCACTGCTCGCCCAGCCAGCGTTCCAGCATGGCGAGCGCGGCGCCCAGGTTGTGCGTGGCGCGTTCCGACAACGGCACGCCGAGGTCGAAGTCGTAGCCCATGATCGCCAGCAGAAAACACGGCGGCGCGTCTTCGCCATGGAAGCTGCGGTACACCGTCAGCAGGCTGGCCGGCGACAGGGCGTGCGAGGAAATCGAGGCGTCCTCCTTGGCGACCAGCGGGCCGAAGGCGAACGGCTCGGCGCCGCTGGCGGCGGCGTCGATGATGACGACGCGCTCGCGCCCCTCCAGGTCGGTGACGAACTCGATCTGCAACTGGAAGTCGGTGACGACATCGACCGCGCCCCACTCGGGATGCGCGGCGATCAGCGCTTCGATGGCGTCGATGGCGGCAGGCCCCAGCGCGTCGTCGCCGCGACTGGGGTTGCCGTAGCCGATGATCAGCGTCGGCGCGCGCGCGGTTTCAGCGAAACTCAAACCCGCGCTCCGCTCAATCGCGCGACAGGCTATGCACGACCTTGCCCTGCACGTCGACCAGTTCGGCCGTCAGCGGCATTTTGCCCAGCGCGTGGGTGGCGCAGGACAGGCACGGGTCGAAGGCGCGGATCGCCACTTCGACGTGGTTCAGCAAGCCCTCGGTGATCTCGTTGCCGCTCAGGTATTGGCGCGCGACGGTGCGAATCGCCTCGTTCATGGCCTGGTTGTTGTGGGTGGTCGAGACGATCAGGTTGCACATCGTGACCAGGTCGTTGTCGTCGACCTCGTAATGATGGATCAGGGTGCCGCGCGGCGCCTCGATCATGCCCACGCCCTCGTAGCCGCGCGGGCCCTTGACCACCAGATCGTGGCCGAGGATGTCCGGATCGTCGAGCAGGTCGCGGATGGTTTCGGCCGCGTGCAGCACTTCGATCATGCGGGTCCAGTGGTAGCCCAGCGGCGCGTGCATCGGTCCCTCGGTGTAGGCGATGAACTCCTGGCGTTCCAGCTCGGCCAGCGGGGTGCCGATGAAGTCGCAGTTTTGAATCCGCGACAGCGGGCCGACGCGATACCAGCCGTCCTGCGCGCCGATCGATTTCAGGTACGGGAACTTCATGTAGCTCCACGGTTTGACCTCTTCCTGGATCAGGGACTCGTACTGCTGCACGTCGTAGCCGTCGAACAGCATCTTGCCGTCGGCGTCGCGCACGCGCAGCGAGCCGTCGTAGAAGTCGAGTCCGCCGTCCGGCGCGGTCAGCGACATCATGCCCGAGCGGAAGCGGCCGAACACGTCGTACAGGGCCGGATTGGCGCGGTGCAGGTCCTTGACCATGCGCACCGACTCGACGCTCCAGGCGATGATGTCGTCGATGTCCTTCTTGAGGAAGGCGCGCTCCTCCGGCGTGACCGATTTGTTGACGCCGCCGGGGATGGCGCCGGTGCCGTGCACCCGCTTGCCCGACGTGATGCGGATGACTTCCTGGCCGAACTTGCGCAGCAGGATGCCGCGCTTGGCCGCGTCCGGATATTTCTGCGCCACACCGACGATGTTGCGCATGCCGACTTCGCTGTCGAAGCCGAACAGCAGGTCCGGCGAGCACAGGTGGTACATGTGCAGCGCGTGCGATTGCAGCATCTGGCCGTAGTGCATCAGGCGGCGGATCTTCTCGGCCGTCGGCGTGATTTGCTTGGCGCCGGCGATCAGGTCGAGCGCCTTGGCGGCGGCCAGGTTGTGGCTGACCGGGCAGATGCCGCACAGGCGCTGCACCATGACCGGCACTTCCCAGTACGGGCGCCCTTCGATGAATTTTTCAAAGCCGCGGAATTCGACGATGTGCAGGCGCACCTGCTCGACCTGGTTGTTCTCGTCGAGCAGGATGGTGACCTTGCCGTGGCCTTCCACGCGCGAGACCGGTTCGATGGCGACGCGGCGCAGGTTTTCGGGATGCTGCGCTGTTTCGAGGCTGGAAGTCATAGGGGTGTTCTCAATCGAAATGGATCAGCGGGTAGTCGAGCGTCGGCTCGCGCCCGGCCAGGAGCTCGGTCAGCACGCGCCAGATGGTGTCGGCCGACGGCGGGCAGCCGGGGATCGAGTAGTCGACGTGGATCACCTCGTGCAGCGGATAGACCTTGTCGAGCAGGAGCGGCAGCTCCGGGTCGTTCGGCACGGCGCCGTTGACCAGCTCGCGGCGGTTGACGTATACCTCGTTCAAGACGTCTTGCAGCGGGAAGCTGTTGCGCTGCGCCGGCAGGCCGCCGTTGATGGCGCAGGCGCCCAGCGCGATGACGATCTTGCAGTTGGCGCGGAATTCGCGCGCCACGTGGACGTTCTCGGCGTTGCACAGGCCGCCCTCGATCAGGCCGACGTCGCACGGACCGCAGTGCTTGATGTCGGTCAGCGGCGAGCGGTCGAACTCGATCAGCTCGATCAGCTGCAACAGGCGCTCGTCGATGTCGAGGAAGGACATGTGGCAGCCGAAGCAGCCGGCCAGCGAGGTGGTGGCGACGCGGACCTTCGGTTTAATTGCGCTCACGTCGTTTCCTTTCGTTCGATGGCGGTGAATTGGCTGACCTGCTGGCTGATCTGTTGACTGATCGGCTTGGCGTCGTAGGTGCGCGCGCCGATCGGCACGGCGAAGCCCTTGCCCTTGCGGATGATGGCGCCCACCGGGCACACCTGCGCGGCCTTGTCGGTGGCGGCGAAGTCGGTGTCGCCCAGCTTGCCGGAGGCGGCGTTGACGATCAGTTGCGTGTTGATGCCGCGCCCGGACAGGGCGAACACGTTCTTGCCGTCGACGTCGCGGCTGGCGCGCACGCACAGCGAACACAGGATGCAGCGGTTGGTGTCGAGCAGGAACTCGGGATGCGAGGCGTCCACCGGCCGGTTCGGAAAGAACTGCGGATAGTGCGGCCCCATCATGCCCATGTCGTAGGCGGTCGCCTGCAGGCGGCAGTCGCCGCTCTTTTCGCAGGACGGGCAGAAATGGTTGCCCTCGACGAACAGCATCTGCACCAGCGCCAGGCGCTCCTCCTTCAATTGCTCGGTGTCGCTGACGACCTCCATGCCGGCTTGCGCGGCGGTGGTGCAGGAGGCGATGGTGCGCCCGTTCAGCTTGACCGAGCACACCTTGCAGGAGCCGTGCGGCTTCAGGTCCGGGTGGTAGCACAGGTAAGGCAGATAGTGGCCGGCGTCGTTGGCCGCCTGGATGATGGTCTGGCCCGGCTTGAACGGAATGGTCTTGCCGTCGAGGGTAAAGGTTGCTTCACTCATGGGTTCGCTCTCTTTAGTCTTTGCCGAAGTGGGCGTCGGCGTCGTCGCGCTGGGTCAGGCCGCGGGCGATCGCCAGCGAGCCGTCCAGGTCGAAGGCCGGCACGAACTCCTTGTGCACCAGCCGGCGCTCGTAGGCCGGACGGAATTTGACAATCGTTTGCAGCACCGGGTTGCAGGCGGAATAGCCGAGGCCGCAGTGGCTGAGCTTGAACATGTGCTCGTTCAGCTTTTCGATTTCCTTGAAGTCGTAGGGCGAGCCCTTGCCGTCGGCCAGCTTGTCCATCATCTTCACCAACAGCGAGGTGCCGACCCGGCACGGGGTGCAAAAGCCGCAGCTCTCGTGGGCGAAGAAATGGGTGAAGTTGCGCGCCACCTCGAACATGTCGCGGCTCTGGTCGAAGACCATGAAGGAGCCGGCGGTCGGAATGTCCTCGAAGGCGATCTTGCGACCGAACTCCTCGGGCGCGATGCACACGCCGGCCGCGCCGCTGATCTGCACCGCCTGCGGGTTGACGGCGCCGCAGTCGGCCAGGATCTCGGCCACGGTGACGCCGAACGGATACTCGTAGATGCCGGGCCGGGCGCAGTCGCCGGCGATGCTGATCAACTTGGTGCCGGTCGACTCCTTGGTGCCGACGGTGGCGTACCAGGCGCCGCCCTTCCTGGCGATCATGCAGCTCTTCATCAGCGTTTCGACGTTGTTGACCACCGTCGGCTGGTTCAGGTAGCCGCTCGTGACCGGGAACGGCGGCCGGTTGCGCGGCGTGCCGCGCTTGCCTTCGAGCGACTCGATCAGCGCCGATTCCTCGCCGCAGATGTAGGCGCCGGCGCCGAGGTGGATTTCGATGTCGAAGTCGAAGCCGGGCTGGCCGTGGATCGCCGTGCCGAGCAGGCCGATCTTGCGGCGATGCGCCAGCACCGCGTTGAGCGGTTCGAGCAGATAGCGGTACTCGCCGCGCAGATAGAGCAAGCCGCGCTTGGCGCCGATCACATAGGCGCACAAGGTCATGCCCTCGAACACCTGGTCGGCGTAGGAGGTGAGCAGTACGCGGTCCTTGAAGGTGCCCGGTTCGCCCTCGTCGGCGTTGCAGACCACGTAATGGTCGGTGCCCGGCGCGTTGCGGCACAGCTCCCACTTCAAGCCGGTCTGGAAGCCGGCGCCGCCGCGGCCGCGCAGGTTCGACAGCTTGATCTCTTCGAGCAGCGCGTCGGGGCCGCGCGCGAGCGCGGCGGCGATCGACTCGCCCGGCGCGAAGACGTCGTTGAGCAAGATATCGGAGCGGCGGATCTGGTCGTCGACCTGGAAGAACACCGCCGGCCACGCCGACAGCGGCGTCCGCTTTTGGATCAGCTCGCAGATCTGGTCGATGCGCGCGCCGGTCAGGCGGGTCACGGCGCGGTTGTTGACCAAGAGCGCAGGCCCTTGGTCGCACATGCCGGTGCAGGACGTGAAATCGATGCTGACCAGGCCGTCGGCCGAGGTCTGGCCGCGCTCGACGCCAAGATTGCGCGCCATGCGCTCGAGCAGATCGACGTTGCCGAGCATGCGGTCGGTGATGTTGTCGGAAAAGAGCACGCGGTACTGGCCGACCGGCTGCGTGTACAGGAAGGAATAGAAGCCGGCGACGGCCTCGATCTTGGTGCGCGGCGTGTTCAGCGCCGTTTCCAGTTGGTCGACGATGGCGGGCGAAATCCAGCCCTCGCCTTCCTGCACCTCGCGCAGGATTTGCAGCATGTAGGTGGGATCGGCGCGGTAACGGTCGATGATGGCGCGGACTCGTGGTCCGACTTCAGTGCGCTGCTTGGTCATGCAATCCCGCTCCTCGGAAAAACGACGTGGGCAAAAGAATCGTCGTTTATTGGAGATAAGTCAAGGAATTACAAGGGAAACGGTGCGCGGGCTTTTCGGCCGTAAATTTTATGCTGCGGCGCGGAAAAATTCGGGCTTTCCAAACAGGCCGCGAAGACGGCGCGACGCCGGGTCGGGCGCCGCGTCGACGCCAAAAAAATCAGCGGCAGCTTATCGTGACGGCGGCGCCCTCGCCGGCTTGGACGCGCGAGACCGGATCGTCGCCGCAGCGGTACACGACCCGCAACTGCTTCGAACGGCCGACCACCGGGTCGCCGCACAGCTCGTTGGTCGCCACGATCGTCGCATGGCGGCGCCAGCCGACCGCGCGTTGCACCGTCTCGGTGGCGTCGCAGAAATTGTCGCGGGTGCCGTAGCGCGCCTCCTCGATGCGGATGCGCTCGCCGCGCTCGCCCTGACGCTCGTGTTGCTGACGTTCGTGTTGCGGACCCTGGCGACTCTGCGCCTCGATACCATCGCGATAGCCCTGATCGTAGCCACGGCGGTATTCGTTACTCTGCGCAAAGGCGGAGGCGGACAGCGCGCCGCAGGCAAGCAGGCCGAGGCCGCACAGCAGGCGCTTGCCGGTGAATTTCATCTCCATGTTATTTCTCCTTGAAGTCATGACCAACGATCACCCGACTTGATGATCGATCAAAGTTCCACACTTAGCTGGAAGAAGTTTACAGTAATTCTTGCGGTGAAACTGCTTGCGTCCACATTCGCCGTCTCTTTGTGTACCCTGCATTCACTGCCTGGCTCGATGGACTGGCGGATGTGACACTACGAGCCGTGGTGGTGGCGCGGATCAAGCGATTGGAGCTTGGCCTGATGGGAGACGTGAGCACTGTGGGAGATGGCGTTTCGGAATTACGCATCCACATGGGGGCCGGCTGGCGAATATATTTCACACAACGCGGCACGCAGTTGATCGTGTTGTTGGCCGGCGGTTCAAAGCGCACGCAAAAATCCGACATCAAGCGCGCTAGTGTAGTGTTGCGCTCTTCTTGCGACATAAAAATGCGTCTTTTCCGCCGATACTGCGTCAAAAATCCTCGCAATACCTCGGTATTGCTGCGGTTTTTTCCTTGTCTCGGCGAAAAATCCGCTATTTTTATAAGTC
>JACMLV010000016.1 GCA_014379395.1 Burkholderiaceae bacterium | reverse complement strand
CGCGAACGACGGCGCTCGGCGCGCCGCTCACGCAAGACCAGCTCGGCGCGCTGCGCGGCGGCACCGAGACCGTCAGCAACGAGGCCGGACTGAGCGCCGTGGTGGGCGGCAATGCCGCCACCCATGTCAGCACCGGCGCCAACATCATCGACGGCGCCGCCTTCGCCAATGCCTCGGGCATACCGATCGTGATCCAGAACTCGGGGGCGAACGTGCTGATCCAGAACGCCACCATCGTCAACTTGCAGCTCAAATAGGCATGCGCGCGCCACATTCGATTGCGCTGGCGCTGGCCTTGAACTGCGGCGCGGCGCCGGCGATGGAGCTGGCCGGCGTGGGCGGGGCCCGCTTCGAGGTGCCGGTGACGAGCCTGCAGGCGGCGCGCTTTGCGCGCACGCTGCGCCAGCAATACGATTTCAGCTGCGGTTCGGCGGCGCTGGCGACCTTGCTGAGCTACCACTACGCCTATCCGGTGACGGAGCGCTACGCCTTCGAGCAGATGTACGCGAGCGGCGACCAGGCCCAGATCCGCAAGGAGGGCTTCTCCTTGCTCGATATCAAACGTTTCCTTGAGGCAAGAGGGTTTCGCGCCGACGGCTTTCAACTACCATTGCAAAAACTGGCCGAGGCCGGCCTGCCGGCGATCGTGCTGGTGTCCGAGAACGGCTACCAGCATTTCGTGGTGGTCAAGGGCTTGAACCCGGAGCGCGTCCTGATCGGCGACCCGGCCGGCGGCACCCGCGCCGTCGCGCGCGCCAGTTTCGACGCGATGTGGGCCGGCAAGCTGCTGTTTGTGATCTACGACCGGCCCGGACCGGTGCGCTTCAACGATCCGGCCGACTGGCGCGTGGCGCCGCGCGCGCCGCTGGCCGGGGCCATCCCGCGCGGCGGCCTCGACAACATTGTGATGCCCAAGCACGGTCCGGGCGGCTTTTAACGGGGGGGGAGGGCGATGCGCTTCATTGGAATACTGGCCGGGGCCGCCTTGCTGTGCGGCGCGGCGGCGGCGCCGGCGGCGCCGGTCGGCTGGCAACCGGTCGACGAGGCTGTGCTGGCCGAGGCGCGCGGCGGCTTCGACGTCGGCGGCGGCCTGGTGCTCTCGCTGGGCATCGAGCGCGTCGCCTCCATCAACGGCAGCGTGGTCTCGAGCGGCGCGCTCGACATTCCGGACGTGTCGCGCCTGAACGCCGAGCAGGCCGGGCGCGCCGGCGCCGCGCTGTCGGCGCTCACGCTGCTCCAGAACGGCGCCGGCAACCGCTTCGCCGCCGCCATGCCGTCGACGCTGGGCGCGACCGTGATCCAGAACAGCCTGAACGACCAGGTGCTGGCGACCCGCACCGTCATCAACGCCTCCGTCAACAGCCTCGATTTTTTCAAGGCGATCAATTTCCAGGACGGCTTGCGCACTGCGCTCAGCGACGCCATCGGGGTGCGCTGAGCCGCGCTTTTTCAAAGGAGGGGAAATGCGGCAAATCCGGATACTGCGCCACGCCACGCTGGGGGCGGCGCTGCTGCTGGCCGGCGGCGCCCACGCCGACCCGCTCGAGGCCGGCAACGCCGAGCTGCTCGGGCGGATCGACGCGATGCGGGGCGAGATCGACCAGCAAAGGCGCGCGCTCGACGCGCTGCGG
>JACMLV010000160.1 GCA_014379395.1 Burkholderiaceae bacterium | reverse complement strand
CTACCCCATGAAATGGCGCAGCAGCCCGGCCGAGGCGACGCCGATCACGACCGTCGAGAGCATCGGCAGGCGCGTCGCGGCGACCAGCGTGATCGCCAGCGCGAGCAGATCGGCCGGCCGGTCCGACACGAAGTTGGGCGCGATCACCGAGATCAGCACGCAGCCCGGCGCCGCCTCCATGACGGCGGCGGCGCGCGGACTGAGCGTGCGGTTGCGCAGCGCCAGAAAGCCGATCACCCGCGTCGCGTAGGTGACGGCGCACATTCCGAGGATCGTCAGCAGCGAGGTCAGGTCGATCATTTCTCAGCTCCCAAGCAATACGCGCCGGCCAGGCCGGACAAGGCGCCGGTCAGCACGTACCACGCGCCCGGCACCAGCCGGTAGGTGACGGCGGCGACGATCAGGCTGACCAGCCAGGGCAGCGCCGGACGAAAGCCCTTCCACATCCCGCTCAGCAGCACCAGAAACACGGCCGGAAACGCCATGCCGAAGCCGAGCGCTTCGATGTCGCCCAGGCGCGGTCCGATCCAGGCGCCGAGGGCGGTGAAGACGATCCACACGGTATAGACCAGCATCCCCGCGCCCATGTAGTGGCCGCCGCTGAAGGCCGTGTGATGGCCGTCCGAGGCGCGCTTTTTGGTGTCGGCGTAGCTGACCGCCCAGCTCTCGTCGCACATGAAAAACAAGGACGGCAGCGCCTTGCGCAGCGGGACATGGCGCAGGAACGGCGCCAGCGCCGCGCCCATCAGGATGTGGCGGCTGTTGATCAGGAAGGTGATGGCGACGATCAGTAGCGCCGGCGGCGGCGAATCCCACAGCTGGATCGCCGCGAACTCGGAGCCGCCGGCGAAGTTGAGGCCGGTCATCAAGGCGACTTCGATTGGCGTCATGCCCTTTTTCGACGCCTGCGCGCCGAGCAGCAACGCAAACGGCAGCACGCCAAGGACGGCCGGCAGGACGTCGGAGATGCCGCGCCGGAACTCGGTTCTGGCGTTGTTCATGGTCGGCGCGGCGGGCGCGAATTCTATACTCATAAAAGGCCTTTCTTGTTATTCGTGGGACGGGAGCGAAACGCTCAGACCGTCAATTCCCCGCTGACGCAAGTCACGGCATTGCCGCCGACTTGAATCACTTGGTCGCTCAGCGCCAGCCGCAGCACCCCGGCGCGTCCGACGACCGCCCCTTGCGAGGCCAGGAAGGCGGCGCCGAAATGCGCCATCTGGCCGCTGTGCCGGATGAACGCGCCGACGCTGCCGGTGCCGCTGCCGCACACCGGGTCTTCGTTGATGCCGTGCGCCGGCGCGAAGGCGCGCAGCTCGATCCTGGCCGGCGCGCCCTGCTCGTGTTCGCCGAAGATGATGACGCCGGTGTAGCCCGCCTTGGCGTCCTGCGCCTTCATGCGTTGCAGATCCGGCGTGGCGGCCAGCACCGCCTTGGCGCTCGGCAGTTGGACCACGGCCCAGCGCGGCCCGACGTCGACCACGCAAGGCGCGAACCAATCGTGAAGCGGCGTGCCCAGCAGGCTCGCCAACGCATCCACCTGCCCGGCGTCGAGCGGGGTCAGCTTCGGTTCCGGCAGATCGAAGGAAATCCACTGCGCGCCGTCGTCTTCCCGCGCGACCTTCAGCTGGATCAGGCCGGCGGCGCATTGCTGCACCAGCGCGCCGTTGCTTGCCTTGATGAGGCCCGCTTCCAGCAGCGCGTGCGCGGTGCCGATGGTCGGATGGCCGGCGAACGGCAGCTCGGCGCTCGGCGTGAAGATGCGTACGCAATAATCGGCCGCCGGATCGGTGGCCGGCACGACAAAGGTGGTCTCCGACAAATTGGTCCAGTTGGCGATCCGCTGCATCTGCTCGGTCGACAGGCCATCGGCCTTCAGCACCACGGCGACCGGGTTGCCTTTGAACGGCACGGCGGTGAAAACATCGACCTGCTTGAAGGGAATATTGGCCATGATGACTCTTTCAAATGGGTGGCGCGGGATCGCGGCGCGGCGCGCATCGGTCGCGCCGTGGATTGCTCATAACGCATCCTACGTGTTCCGTGAAAATGGTAACAGCCTCAGTTGCATGCTATTCTTATGGATACAGTTGTTCTGCAAGTTACCCCGCAACCACGCCAAGCCAATCGGTCAATCGCCATGTCCAAAAACAGTCTTTATCACACGCTGGCCGCCGAGTTGGCGGCGGCCATCACCTCCGGCCGCATGCCGCCGGGCGAGAATCTGCCGTCGCTGCGCGACTGCGCCACCCAGCATGCGATGAGCCTCAACACCGTCATCGCCGCCTATCGCCTGCTGGAAGATCGCGGCCTGGTCGAATCGCGGCCGCAGTCGGGTTTCTACGTGCGCGACCATCTGCCGGCGCCGCAAGCGTCGCTGCGCACGGTGCCGGCCGGGGTCGGAAAAGGCGCGCAAAAAGGCGCGCAGGACGATGTGATGACGCTGGTGCTGAACGCCCAGCAGCGCGCCGATTATGTCGACCTGGCATTGGCCTGCCCGCAGGGGGAGAAGTTTTATCCGGGCGCGCGGCTGGCGAAGATGACCGCCTCCGTGCTGAGGAAGGGCGCGGCCGTCTCGAAATACGCGCTGCCGCCGGGCTCGCAGTGCCTGCGCGAACAGATCGCGCTGCGCAGCGCGCGGCTGGGCATGACGCTGGCCGCCGACGACATCGTCATCACCCACGGCGCGATGGAGGCGCTGCACCTGGCGCTGCGGGCTGTCACCCGCGCCGGCGACAGCGTCGGCATCGAGGCGCCGACGTATTTCAACCTGTACCCGATGTTCGACAGCCTCGGCCTGAACGCAATCGAGATACCCACCCATCCGCAGCGCGGGCTGGACCTGGACGCGGTCGAGTCGCTGCTGCGCGAGAAGCGGCTGGCGGCCATCTTCGCCATGCCGACGATCCACAACCCGCTCGGCTGCACCATGCCGGTCGAGGCCAAGCAGCGGCTGGCGAGGCTGGTCAACGAGCACCGCATTCCGCTCATCGAGGACGCGCTGTACGCCGAACTGCAATTCACCGAGCCGTTGCAGCCGACCGTCAAAGCCTTCGACAGCGGCGGCTGGGTGATGATCTGTTCCAGCTTTTCCAAGACGCTGGCGCCGGACTACCGCGTCGGCTGGCTCGACGCCGGGCGCTTCGGCGACGCCGTGCGGCGCCTGAAGTTCGGCTCCAGCATCGCCGAGTCGATGCTGCTGAGCGAGACCATCGGCCGCTTCCTGGAGAGCGGCGGCTACGAGCACCATCTGCGCACGCTGCGCCGGCTCTACTACGAGCAGGTGGCGGCGGTGCGCGGGCTGATCGCGCGCCATTTTCCGGCCGGGACCAAGGCGACCCAGCCGGAGGGCGGCTTTCTGCTGTGGATCGAGCTGCCCTCGTCGATCGACAGCCTGGCGCTGTTCCACGCGGCGCTGGCCGAGAAGATCGTCATCATGCCCGGCAAGCTGTATTCGGAAGGGGCGCGCTATCGGCACTGCCTGCGCTTGTCTTGTTGCCAGGAGCTCGACGAACGCTTTGTGCACACGATTGAACGCCTGGGGCAATTGGCGACGACGCTAGGAGGCTGTCGGACTTAGGGAGTCGAAGCGAAAAAATAGCTGGGCGAGGCCAGATTTTGACGGTTTCGCAGTGCCAATAGCGAGCTATTGGCCGAGAAAACGGCGAAATATGGACCG
>JACMLV010000159.1 GCA_014379395.1 Burkholderiaceae bacterium | reverse complement strand
TCGGCTGCAAAAATACCTGGACGGCCCATATTTCGCCGTTTTCTCGGCCAATAGCTCGCTATTGGCACTGCGAAACCGTCAAAATCTGGCCTCGCCCAGCTATTTTTTCGCTTCGACTCCCTAAGCCCGACAGCCTCCTAGTGTCCTGAGTTGCAAGTTCGTCGACAAATAAATCCTGGTGAAATCGACCCGAGACAAGGAGCAAAGCACAGCAAGGCCGGGGCCTTGCGCGCATTTGCGACGCAGTATCGGGGCGATTTTCGCCGGATTTATTCGACGAATCTGCAACTCAGGACACTAGCGTCGGCACAGGCCAGCATGGCGTCGCCAATCGCACGGTCGCCTTGGGCCTTGAGGGCCTCGCCGGCGCCGCGTATGTCGCGAACGTCCTTGTGCTGGCCCAGTTTCGACTTGCCGACAAGGCGCGTGATGTCGATCTCCAGGCCGACGATGGCCTTGAGCATCGCGTCGATGTCCTCCCTGGCGCTGTCCGTCATCTTCCACGGCGCCGGATGTGACGCCTCATGGGTCCGGGTCAGGCGGCCAACCACGCCGCGCACGAAGCGCTCGTCGTCGCGGATCGCGATGCGCCCATAGGCATGGACCACCATGTAATTCCAGGTCGGCACCTGCTTGTGAAACTCATGCTTGGACGGATACCAGTTGGGTGACACGTAGGCGTCGACGGCGCGAAACACCACCAATACCTCGTCGCCATCGGCCACGTCCCGCCACACCGGGTTGGCGCGCGCCACATGGGCGCGCAGCACACCCTTCCCGCCCGGCTGCGCGCCAAGTTCAAAGGGAAGGTGGTTGGCGTCGAGCCCGCCGGCGCCATGCGTGACCAGCATGCCAAACGGATGTTGCTTGATGAGCTCATGCAGTACCTCGTTGCGAGACTCATCGAAATGGGCGGGCACATACATAGATCGATTCTCCTGGTGTTAACCCTGATTGTGGCGCTCAGGCCTTGCCGGCTGGAGCGGCGCGTTGTCCGGCGTGGATTATGGCCGCCTTCTGGATTACCATACAGATCCACAATCGATCTATCTTAGTAGGCCAGAATCGTATGCCGAGACGCCCCCAAGCTGTGGAGTTGCCGCCGATTAGCGGATTAGACCGGACCAGCGGGCATCTTGGCCGGCAATTGACGCGCGCTCTGCGCGAGGCGATACGCACCGGCGGCCTGAAGCCCGGCGATCTTCTGCCGTCGACCCGTCGGCTCGCCGCCGCGCTCGATGTCGCGCGCGGCACCGTCCTGGAGGCGTACGAACAACTGATCGCCGAGGGCTTTCTCGATGCGCAAGCAAGGGCGGGCACGCGAGTCGCTGCCGCGTTGGCCCCATCGCGCTTCGGCGCCAGCGGTTCGCAACAGCCGGCGGCCGACGCGACGCGCGCTTCACTTCCGGCGCCCGCGGCGGCCTTCGCCAAAGTCGCGCAGCAATTTAAGCCGCTGCCATTGGTCCCCTTCGCCGTTTCCGTTCCGACAGGCCCGGCGGCGCCCGATGAAACCTGGCGCCGACTCGGCAACCGCATCCGCGCCCGCGGGCCGGGCGCGCCCTCGGGCTATGACGATCCGCAGGGCGTCAAGGCGCTGCGGGAAGCCGTCGCTGATTACGTGCGCAGGTCGCGCACGGTGCAGTGCGGCGCCGAGCAAGTCATCATCACGGCGGGAACCCAGCAAGGCTTGTACCTCGCCTGCCAGGTGCTGCTGGGCGCCACCGACAGCGCGTGGGTCGAAGACCCGGCTTATCGGGGCATTACGGGCATTCTCGAAAGCATGGGGCGCCAGGATCGCATGGTGCGCGTGCCGGTCGACGATGCCGGCATCGACGTCGAGGCGGGCGTGGCAATGGCAAAGGATGCGCGCGCCGCGTTCGTCACGCCTTCGCACCAATATCCGTTGGGTATGCCGATGAGCATGGGGCGCAGGAACGCGCTGCTGGCTTGGGCGCGCAAGAACGACGCCTGGATCGTGGAGGACGACTACGACAGCGAACTGCGCTATGCCGGCCACCCGTTCCCCTCATTGCAGGGACTGGCGCCGGATCGCGTGGTCTATCTCGGCACCTTCAGCAAGATCCTGTTTCCGTCGCTGCGCCTGGGCTATGCCATCGTTCCCGACGCCTTGGTGCCGGCCTTCTGCGGCGCGCGCGTGCTGATGGACCGGCACACGCCAAGCGCCGACCAACACGTCCTCGCCGCCTTCATCGGCGAAGGCCACCTGGATCGGCATATCCGGCGCATTCGCGCGGTGTACGCCGACCGGCGAAGCGTGCTGGTGGGCATGCTCGATCGATGGATTCCCCGGCATCTCGGATGGCTGCAGCCCAGCGATCAGGGCATGCACCTGGTGCTCTGGCTGGCGCGGGGCATCGACGACGTGCTGCTGGCGTCACGCGCCGTCGAGGCCGGAGTCGCCGTGCGCGCCGTGTCGCCGATGTATTCGCAGGGCAATGAACGCCCGGGACTCGTCCTCGGTCTGGGCGGCTTCAGCAACGCGCAGATGGAGGCGGCGGTGCGCGTCCTCGCCGCCATCATCGGCCGGTGCTTCGACGCCGCGGATTAAGGGCGGGCGCCGCCGATCCGCCGTCAGCCGCGGCCGATTCGCGGCCGCGCCGGCGCCGCCAACTGTTTCGAAGGCCCGGCGCGCTCGTCGAGCTTGAACACGCTGACCACCTCGGCCAGATGGCCGGCCTGCTCGTGCAGCGATTCGGCCGCCGCCGCGGCCTGCTCGACCAGCGCGGCGTTTTGCTGGGTCACGCCGTCCATCTCGCCGATGGCCTGGTTGACCTGCTCGATGCCGGCGCGCTGCTCGTCGCTGGCGGCGGCGATCTCGCCGACGATGTCGGTCACGCGCCGCACGCTGTCGACGATCTCGCGCATCGTCGCGCCGGCCTGGTCGACCAGCTTGGCGCCGGCGTCGACCTGGTCGACCGAGTCGCCGATCAGGGTCTTGATCTCGCGCGCCGCGGCGGCCGAGCGCTGTGCCAGGTTGCGCACCTCGGTCGCCACCACGGCGA
>JACMLV010000158.1 GCA_014379395.1 Burkholderiaceae bacterium | reverse complement strand
GCTGGCCGAGCGCGAGCGCCTCCTCCATCATCTTGGCGCGCCGGTCGAGGTTGAACTTGAGCGCGCGTGCGAGCGCCTGCTCGAGCGTGAGGGCCTCGCCCACCGGCTCGACGTCGGCCTGGGCGGCGGCCTTGTCGAGGCTGCCCAGGCGCGCCAGTTCCGACTCGGAGAGCGGACTCGGGGCGATGGTGCTGCAAGCCGACAGCGACAGCGCCAGGATCGATACGAAAATTGCTTTGCTGGGGAAGGTTTTCATGCGCTTTTCATTTCTTTAACGACAAGGGCCGCGGCCGCCGGAGCGGCGGAGACAGGCGGTTCGATGGCTGAGGGGAATTCAAAAGAGCAATTTGAATTCTTGATCATTTTGCTTGAGAATAACACCAATGCAACTATTATTGTATTGGAGCAATTTGATCCAAGTCAATCAAATAGTAACCACGGGGAACTAAATTAATTCTTTATTACATATTATAAGTACAACCCTTTTTGTTGTGTTGATTATTTGATCCAGGATAAATATGCGCACCGGCGGCACACGGGCGCTGTGGTTTTTTTGCGAATCGGGGACGGGAGGGGCGGGAAAGAAGCGTCGCCGGGCGGCGCGGGCATTTCGCCGGCGGCGCCCAAGGGGAGAAATCAGGCGACGGCGGTGGCAGCGGCGCCGAACTTGTGCACCCGGCCGGAGCCGAAGAAGCACAGCGCGTTGCGGCCGGCGCTCTTGGCCTGGTACATCGCGTCATCGGCGCGTTTCAACAGTTCGCTGATGCTGGCCTGGCGCCCGTGAAACAGGGTGGCGCCGATGCTCGGCGTGCTGAGGTAGGGCTGGCCGGCCAGGTCGTAGGGCGCGTTGAGCGCGGCCAGGATCGCCATGCCGGACTCGGCGGCGCGCGCCGCGCTCGCCCCGGGCGCCGTCTCCAGTTGCTCGAGCAGCACCACGAACTCGTCGCCGCCCAGGCGCGCCACCATGCCGTCGGCCTTGACGCAGGCGCACAGCCGGGCCGCCACCTGCTGCAGCAGCAGGTCGCCCATGTCGTGGCCGAGCGTGTCGTTGAGGGTCTTGAAGCGGTCCAGGTCGATGAACATCAGCGCGCCGGCGCGTCCGCTGTCCTCGCTGGCCGCCTGGGCCTGCGCCAGGCGGTCCATCAGGCGGCGCCGGTTGGCCAGCCCGGTCAGCGCGTCGAAGAAGGCGAGCCGGTGGATTTCCTCCTCGGCCTTTTTGCGCGCGCTGATGTCGGTCTGGTTGGCCACGTAGTGGGTGACGCCGCCGTGCCGGTCCTTGACGGCGGTGATGGTCAGCCAGTTCGGGTAGATCTCGCCGTTCTTGCGGCGGTCCCAGATCTCGCCCTGCCAGGTGCCGTGGTGGTGGATGCTGGCCCACATGGCGTCGTAGAAGGCGGCGTCGTGGCGGCCCGACTTGAGCATGTTTGGCTGGCGCCCGACGATGTCGCCGGCGGCGTAGCCGGTGATGCGGCTGAAGGCCTGGTTGACGCGCAGGATCACCGCGTCGGCGTCGGTGATCGCCATCGCCTCGTTCGATTCGAAGGCGGTGGCGGCGATGCGCTGGTCCTCCTCGGCGCGCTTGAGCTGGGTCACGTCGGACTCCAGCACGAAGATGCCGGCCACGCGGCCGTCGGCGTCGAGGTCGGGGATGTAGTGGGCCCAGACGTGGCCGATCTCGCCCGAGGCCTTGGTCAGGCTGCGCTCGAAGCTTTGCGGCTCGCCCTTGAGCGCCAGGCGCAGATGGGTTTCGTTCCTGGCGTAGAGGACCGGGCCGAGCAGGTCCTGGACGCGCATGCCGAGCATCTGCGGCGGCGTCTTGTTGAACCATTCGACATGGCGCGCGTTGGCGAAGCGGCAGCGCAGGTCGCGGTCCCAGTAGGCCACCAGGCCGGGCAGGTTGTCGGCCACGGCCCGGGACAGGCGCTCGCTGTCGCGCAGGCGGCGCTCGGCGTCCTGGCGCTGCACGATCAGCTGCGACTGGCGCCGGTACAGCGCGACGGCGACCGCGCACACGACCAACAGCGCCAGCGCCACGATGGCCGCCACCACGCGCGCCTCGGCCCGCCACTGGCGCAGCGCGTAGTCGCGCGGGCGCTGCACCAGCACCGCGAACGGGTACAGCGGCGAGGCGCGCATCGCGCTCAGCGCGCGCCGGCCGTCGGCCAGCTCCTGCTCGCGCTGGCCGGATTCCAGCTCGGGCAGACGCCACTCTTGCAGCACGCCGGCGCGCTGGGCGCCGGGGCGCACGCCGGCCGCGCTGCCGATGAGCAGGACGCCGTCGTAGCGCAGCACCTCGATGGCGCCCTCGTCGGGGTCGAGCTTTTGCGCGATGCGGTCGACGAAGTAGTCGGGATTGATGGCCACCAGCAGCGTCATGCCGGGCGCGTCGGGCAGGGCGCGGCTGACCGGGATGAAGCTGGCCGTCTCCAGGCTGACCGGGATCGAGGCGCTGGAGGGGCGCGCGCCGGCGAAGTCGCGCCCGGCCCACGGCTGGCCGATGCGCAGCAGGTC
>JACMLV010000157.1 GCA_014379395.1 Burkholderiaceae bacterium | reverse complement strand
GAGCTCGCCCAGGAACGCGTCGCCGGCGGCGCCGCCGTTTCCAGCTGCCGCACCAGCGTGTCTTCCTGCTCGGCCACCAGCGAGGTGACGGCCGCCGGCGGCGTGTCCGGGTCTTCGCCGTTCAACACCAGCGCCACCTTGCCGCCCATGCCGCGCAGCGCGGCGACCTCGGTCAGTTCCTTCAGGCGCGCCTCGTCCAGGATCAGGCTGCTGTCCGCGAGGCCGGCGGTGGCCAGCTTGTAATGCAGGGTGAACCCGGCCAGCGGATCGCCGCCCAGCTTGCCGATCCGCTCGAGCGCCCATTTATCGGCGGCGTCGAAGGAAAAACCGGCCACCCAGGAGGTTCCGCTCAAGCTGCCGCGGTACAGCGCGGCGGCCTTGACGGTGTCGAACGCGACCGCCTGGGCCTGCGCCTTGAGCGCCTTCTGCAGCGACAGGATCGCGCTGTCGCGCACGCTGTCGGCGACTTTCTGGGCGGCCACCTTCATCGCCTCCCTGGCCGCCGCCTCGGCCGCCATGTTGCCGACCGACTTGGCGGCCTGGCTGGCGGCCACCTTGTAGGCGCTCTCGGCGGCCACCTGCACGCCCTTGGCGCCGCTGACCAGGCTGGCGATGTTGATGCCGGTTTTCAGCATGCTCAGGCCGTATTGATAGGTCTTCATCTTGGCGCCGCCCTCTTCCGACAGGCCCTGGGTCCACAGCACCGTCCACAAGGCCTCGTCCGGCGTCAGGTCGACCGCGAACGGCGCCAGCGGATGGGTCGATTGCAGCCAGTGGTAGTCGCGCGCCAGCGGGTTGGCCGGCGCGGCGATCTGGGCGTGGCCGCGGCACACCTTGACCGGCTTGATCTCGACTTTGTTGAACGAGGCCAGCTTGACGAAAAACGGGTCGCCGTCGTCGCGCAACTCCTCCAGCCGGGCCAGCATCTTGAGGGTGTTGCCGCTGCTATAGCCGTCGAGCTCGACGATCTTGTCGCCCGCCGCCAGCCCGGAGCCGGGAGCCGCCGCCACCACCGTCAGGCGCTCGTCGACCTGCAGCGCGCGCACCCAGGCGATCCTGGCCGGTTTGGGCAGGTCGTAGGAGGTGGCCGCCATGAACGGGATTTCCCACTGATTGCTGCAATCGGGGTCGCGCAATTGCGCCGAGCGCACGATCGCCGGCCGCACCGCCCGCTGGCCCTTGCCGTACAGGCGGATGTCGGACAGCAGCTTCGGATCGACCGCGCTGCCGTCGTCGACGGTGTAGGTGGTGCCGCAGCCGGCCAGGACGGCGGCGAGCAGGCAGGGCCAGGAGCGCGAGGCGCTGAAACGGATGGTGTTGGCGGGCATGATTCGTTTTCTGGGAATCGGGCGCCGGGCGGCGCGTTGCGGGAACGGCAAGTTAGAAGAAGTGGCGCCAATCCTCCAGCCAGGCCGGGAATTGTTCGACCGGCATCGGGCGGCCGATGTAGTAGCCCTGGGCGTAGGTGCAACCGAGTCCTTGCAGGAAATCCCAGTCCTCGCGCGTTTCGACGCCGACCGCCACCGACTTGCGATCGAGGCTGCTCGCCAGGTTCAGGCAGGAGCGCAACACGGTGCCGATGGCGCGCTTTTTCGAGGCGCCGTCGACGAAGCTGCGGTCGATCTTCAATTCGGAGAACGGGATGCGCGCCAGCAGTTGCAGGTTCGAGCGGCCGGTGCCGTAGTCGTCGATGGCCAGCCCGAAGCCCTTCAGGCGCAGGCGCAGCAGGCGCTCGATCAGGTGCGGGTCGGTCGACAGCACGGCCGACTCGGACAATTCGAAGGTGATGTAATCGGCCAGCATGCGATGCCGCACCAGGCAGGCGTTAATCTGCTGCATGAACAGCGGCTGCGCCAGCGTGCACGGCGCGACGTTCATCGAAATCGAGATCGGGATACCCTTGTCGTGCAGCACGCGGCAGGCCGCGACCGATTTGTCGATCATGCTCCAGTCGAGGAAATCGAGGCGGCTGTTGGCCTCCAACGCGTCGATGAAGTCGCCCGTGCCGAGCACGCCGTATTCGGGATGGATCCAGCGCGCGAACATTTCCATACCCTTCAGCTGGCCCGTTTCGAGCTCGATCTTGGGCTGGAAATACGGTTCGAACTGGCGCGCCTGCAAGCCCAGGCCGACTTGCGAGAAGGTGAAGCGCGGCCGCGCCGGGGCGTCGTCGGCGGCCTGCTTCCTGGGCGCGTAGTTGGCGATCAGCGCTTCGAGCCGGGCCGCGCCGACCGGGCGCGAGAGCGTGCCCAGCATCTCGACGCCATACGCCTGCGCCATCGTTTCGACCGACAGCAGCAGGGAGCTGCTTTGCGAGCCGACGATGATGATCCCGGCCCGGCTGCCGGCCTCGCTCAGCTTGCGGATCAGTTCCAGCCCGTCCACGCCCGGCAGCGCCAGGTCGATCACGCCGATCTGCGGCGCGTCGCCCGCCGTGTCGAGCAGGCTGCTCAGCGCGACATGGCCGTCGGACGCCTCGCTGACGCGGCCGGCGCCGAGGCGCGACAGCATCTCGGAGAGCGCGTGGCGTTGCGACGGCTCGCCCTCGGCCACAAGAAAGTGCAATTGCGCGATGTCCATGACTGCTCCGATGGCTGGATTGTTCAAGCCTGATTCTGTCTCAATTGTTCGAAAAAACATACCGCCGCGCAAGCGGCGACGTTCAGCGATTCGATCTGGCCGAGGTGCGGGATGGCCACCCGGTGGCTCGCCAGGGCCAGCAAATCGTCGGCCACGCCCTGCCCTTCATGCCCCAGCAGCCAGGCCACGGGTTGCCGCAGATCCACATCATACAGGCGCTGCTCGGCGTAGCCGCTGGTCGCCAGCACCGCGATGCCGGAGCCGGAAATCAGCGCGGCCAGGTCGACGCCCTCGTGGATGTCGATCACGAAGTGCGCGCCCATCGCCGCGCGCAGCACCTTGGGCGACCAGCAGAACGCCGTGCCGCCGCTGCAATAGACCTCCTTGATGCCGGCCGCCGCCGCGCTGCGCAGGATCGAGCCGACGTTGCCCGGATCTTGCAAGTTATCCAACAGCACGGCCGACTGCGTCAGGCGGGCCGGCGGCGCCAGCTGCGGCGTGTCGATCACGAACAGCACGCCGACGCCGTGCTCGACCTGGCTGAGCGCGCCGTACAAGGCGTCCGGCAGCGCGATGCAGGCCACTTGCAAGGCCTCGCAGCGGGCCACGATGGCGGCCACCTCCGGGTTCGCCAGCGCGCTGTCGCTGACCACGCACTGCGGCGGCGCGCCGCGCAGTTGCAGATAGCCCTCGCACAGGTGCACGCCGTCGAGCAGCGTGCGGCCGGCCTTGCGGCGCGCCTGGGTGCTGCCGGCCAGGTGCTTCAATTCCTTGTAGAGCGCGTTCTCGCGCGAGGTGATCGGCTTCATTGCGCCGCCTCCAGCAGCTTGCGCACCGGCGCATAGCTGTGGCGGTGCACCGGCGAGACGCCGTGCAGGCGCAGCCGCTCCAGGTGCAGCGCGGTCGGATAGCCCTTGTGCTGGTCGAAGGCATACTGCGGATAGACCGCGTGCAGCGCCACCAGCGCCGCGTCGCGCGCGGTCTTGGCCAGGATCGAGGCGGCCGAGATCGAATCGACCTTGTCGTCGCCGCCGACGATGGCGATGGTCTGGATCTTCATCACCGGGCAGCGGTTGCCGTCGATCAGGGCCAGGGTCGGCGCCACGCTGAGCGCCTCGACCGCGCGCCGCATCGCCAGCAGGCTGGCCTGCAGAATGTTGATGCCGTCGATCTCGCGCTCGGAGCACTCGGCCACGGCCCAGGCCAGCGCGTCGCGCCGGATGATGGGCGCGAGCAGGTCGCGCTTGGCCTCGGTCAGCTTTTTCGAGTCGCGCAGGCCAAGGATCGGCTTGTTCGGGTCGAGGATGACGGCGGCGGCGAACACCGGGCCGGCCAGCGGGCCGCGGCCGGCTTCGTCGACGCCGCAAATGATTTCATCGAGGGAGAACGGCAGGTCGTCGAACAGGCCGGGATACAGGGTTTTCACAGATTCTTCTTCACTTGTTCTTGTTTTCACTATCCGCGCCCGGACCGGCCGATCACTTGCATGACGGCGGCGGCGCTTTCCCGGGCGCTGTCGCGCAGCAGGCTGTGGTGCATGTCGGTGAAGCGCTGCGCCAGCCGCAGCCGGCCCGGCACGTCGGTCAACTGTTGCCAGACGGCGTCGGCCAGCGCTTCCGGGTTCGCCGCGTTTTGCAGCAGCTCGGGCACCAGGAATTCGCGCGCCAGGATGTTGGGCAGGCCGATCCACGGCTGGTAGCCCATGTGGCGCATGATTTCCCACGAGGCGCGCATCATCTTGTAGGCGATCACCATCGGCTTTTTGAACAGCGCCACCTCCAGCGAGGCGGTGCCGGAGGCGACCAGCACGGCGTCGGCCGCCGCGATGGCGGTGTGCGAGCCGCCGTCGGTCAGCTCGATCTCGACCTCGCCCAGGCCGGCCTGCTCGACCAGCTCCAGGAAATACTGGCGCTGGCGCTCGCCGGCCATCGGCGCGACGAAGCGCAGGCTGTGGTCGCGCTGGCGCAGCAGGCGCGCCGCGCCCACGAAGGCGGCCACGTTGTATTTCAGTTCCGACATGCGGCTGCCCGGCATCAGGGTCACCACGTTGGCGTCCCGCGGCAGGCCGAGCGCCGCGCGCGCCGCGGCCTCGTCCGGTTGCAGCGGAATCATCTCGGCCAGCGGATGGCCGACGTAGGTGACCGGCACGCCGGCGCGGCGGTAGATCTCCTCCTCGAACGGGAACACCACCAGCATGTGCGAGACGGCCTTGACGATTTTTTTGATGCGGCCGCCGCGCCAGGCCCAGATCTGCGGCCCGATGTAGTGCACGGTCGGAATCCCGGCCGCCTTCAGCTGCATTTCCAGCCCGAGGTTGAAACCCGGGTAGTCGGCGCCGATGAACACCGCCGGCCGCTCGGCCAGCAGGCGGTCGCGCAGCGCGTTCTGGATGCCCTTGATGTCGCGGTAGCGCGGGATGATTTCGAACAGGCCGCGCACCGTCAGGCGCTCCATCGGCCAGTGCGATTCGAAGCCCTGCCGCGCCATGTTGGCGCCGCCGATGCCGTGAAAGCGCGCGTCCGGCAATTGCGGGCGCAGCCCGGACAGCAGGCGCGCCGCCAACAGGTCGCCCGAGACCTCGCCGGCCACCATCGCCACTGAAGGCGGCGACGAAGTGCCGGACTGCGAGCCCGGCGGCAAGTTAGCGGACGATGCCACGGGTCGCGCCGTTCAGGAATTGGCGCATCGCGCCGATCTGCGCGGCCGCCTCGGGGCGGGCCGCCTCCTCCTGCTCCAGAGCGGCCTTGGCCTGCTCCAGCGTCAGGCCGGAGCGGTAGATGATCTTGTAGGCGGCGCGGATGCCGTCGATCTGCTCGCGCGTGAAACCGCGGCGCTTCAAGCCTTCGATGTTGACGCCGTGGGCGGCGGCCGGATTGCCCGACAACAACACGTACGGCGGCACGTCCTGGGTCAGGCTGGTGCTCATGCCGACAAAGGCGTGGTCGCCGATCTGGCAGAACTGGTGCACGTTGGCGAAGCCCGACAGGATCACCCAGTCGCCGATGCGGACGTGGCCGGCCAGCTGGGCGTTGTTCGAAAAAATCGTGTTGCTGCCGACCTGGCAGTCGTGCGCCAGGTGGACGTAGGCCGAGATCCAGTTGTCGTTGCCCAGGCGCGTCACGCCGGCGTCCTGCACGGTGCCGGTGTTGAAGGTGCAAAACTCGCGGATCGTGTTGCGGTCGCCCACTTCGAGGCGGGTCGGCTCGCCGGCCCACTTCTTGTCCTGCGGCGCGGCGCCGATCGAGGAGAACTGGAACAAGGTGTTGTCGCGCCCGATCGTGGTGTGGCCCTCGATCACCACGTGCGGGCCGACCTTGGTGCCGGCGCCGATGCGCACGTGCGGGCCGATCACGCTGTACGGGCCGACCCGCACCGAACTGTCGAGTTCGGCCTTCGGGTCGATCACTGCTGTTGGATGAATCGCCGTCGTCATTACTGCCCCGCTGCTTGGCTCGCGTCGTTGGCGCTGCGGATGGTGCACATCAGCTCACCTTCCAGCGCGACCTTGCCGTCGACGCTGCCGAGCGCCTTGTACTTCCAGATGCCGCGCGAGATGCGCAGGATTTCGACGTCCATCTTGAGCTGGTCGCCCGGCTCGACCGGGCGCTTGAAGCGCGCGTTGTCGATGCCGACGAAGTACACCACCGAGCTGTCGTCGAGCTTGACGTCCATGGTCAGAAACGACAGCAGCGCGGCGGTCTGCGCCAGCGCCTCGATCATCAGCACGCCCGGCATGACCGGCTTGTGCGGGAAGTGGCCGTTGAAGAACTCCTCGTTGATGGTGACGTTCTTGATCGCGGTGATGCGCTTGCCCGCTTCCCAGTCCAGCACCCGGTCGACCAGCAGCATCGGATAGCGGTGCGGCAGGTATTGCTTGATCTGGTGGATGTCGAGGGTTTTCTTTTCTTGGTTGGTCATTTTGGTTCTTGATGGGTGGTCAGTGTTTTAATGGTTTTTTCCAGCGCGCGCACCTTGTCGCGCAGGCCGTCGAGGTTGCGCACGATGGCGGCGCTCTTTTCCCAGTCGGCGTTCTTGGCCAGCGGATAAAAGCCGGTGTACTGGCCCGGCTCGAGGATCGAGCGCGACACCATGCTGCCCGACGAGACGTGCACCCGGTCGGCGATGGTCAGGTGGCCGAGCACCATCGCGGCGCCGCCGAAGGTGCAGTATTTGCCGATGACGGCGCTGCCGGCCACGCCGACGCAGCCGGCCATCGCCGTGTGGGCGCCGATGCGGCAGTTGTGGGCGATCTGGATCTGGTTGTCGAGCTTGACGCCGTCCTCGATCACGGTGTCGGCCAGCGCGCCGCGGTCGATGGTGGTGTTGGCGCCGATGTCGACGTCGGCGCCGATCATCACGCGCCCGGTCTGCGGAATCTTGATGTAGACCCCGCCCTCGTTGGCGAAGCCGAAGCCGTCGGTGCCGATCACGGCGCCGGAATGGATGATGCCGCGCGCGCCGATCTGGCAGCGCGCGTGGAAGGTGACGTTGGCGAACAAGTGGCAGTCGGGGCCGATCACGGCCCCGCGCCCGATCACACAGCCCGGGCCGATGACGACGCCGGCGCCGATCCGCGCGCCGGACTCGACGACGGCGTTGGGGCCGATCGAGGCGCTCGGATCGACGCTCGCGTCGGGCGCCACGCAGGCGCTCGGATGCGCGCCCGGCGCCGGCTTGATCTCGCCCTGCGCGGCGAACAGCTGGGCGGCGCGGGCGAAATAGGCGTAGGGGTTGGGCGTGACGATGCGCGCGCCGCCGAACTGGTCTTTGATGATGGCGTCGTCGGCCGGCGACAGGATCAGCGCGGCGGCGCCGCTGGCGGCGGCCTGTTGGCGAAATTTACTATTGCTGAGAAAGCTGATGTGCGAAGCGCCGGCCTCTTGCAGCGGCGCGATCCCGGTCACTTCCAGGTTCGGCTCGCCCGCCAGTTGTCCGCCCAAGCGTTCGACCAATTCTCCTAGTCGGGTGCCCATCCTGGTGTTTCCAATCTATTCGGTGGTGTCTGTTCGGTGATGCCGCGCCGGTGGCCCGGCGCGTTGTCGGCTTATTTGTCGAGCGCCTTGAGCACCTTGTCGGTGATGTCGATGCGCGGGCTGGCCCAGACCGCGTCCTGCAGCACGATGTCGAAGCCCTCGACCTGGGCCAGCTGCTTGATGATCTTGGTGGCCTTGTCGGAGATCGCGGCGCGCTCCTCGTTGGTGCGCTGGTTCAAGTCCTCGCGGAACTCGCGCTGGCGGCGCTGCAATTCCTTGTCGAGGTCGAAGTATTCGCGCTGGCGCCGGGCGCGCTCGCCCTCGGCCAGGGACGGCAACTCCTTCTCCAGCTTCTCGCTGGCGCTCTTGAAGCGCGCGGCCAGTTCCTGCACCGCCTTTTCGCGGCTCTTGAATTCGGCCTCGAGCTTGACGCCGGCCTGCTGCGCCAGTTTCGACTCGTTATAAATGCGCTCGGTGCTGAGCCAGGCGATGCGCGAATCCTGGGCCTGGGCCAGCGAACAGGAAACCGACAGGGCCACCAGCGCGGCGGCCGCGGCCAGGGTCTTCGGCAGCAATGCGGATGCAATCTTCAACGTTATTCTCCGTGATCAAATTGGGCGCCGGGCGCCCGTCAGAAGCCGGTGCCCATCTGGAACTGGAAGTGCTCGGGACGGTCGCCCGGCTTGGCGTTCAGGGGCTTGCCGAAGCTCAGCTTGAGCGGGCCGACCGGCGAGATCCAGCTCACGCCCAGGCCGGCCGAGTAGCGCAAATCGCTCAATTTCATGCCGCCGCCCGAATACACCTGGCCGCCGTCGAGGAAGCCGAACCAGCGCAGGCTGCGGTCGGTGCCGCTGCCGGGGAACGGCATCTGCAGTTCCATGTTGCCGATCAGGCGCGAGGTGCCGCCCAGCGCGTCGCGCGTGACCGGGTCGACCGCGCCGAGCGACGAGCTCTGGTAGCCGCGCACCGAGCCGATGCCGCCGGCGTAGAAGCTTTTGAACACCGGGTAGGTCGCGCCGCCGATGCTGTGGCCGTAGTCGATCTCGCCCTTCAGGGCCAGCGTCACCTTACGCGTGAGCGGCTTGTAGTACTGCTGCTCGTAGATGGCGCGGTAGTAGCGCGACTTGCCGATCAGGTCGAGCTCCAGGTTGGCGCGCTGATAGCGCCCGGTGCTCGGCGTGAGCGCGCTGTCGCGGTTGTCGCGCTGCCAGGCCGCCGTCAGCGGCACGGTGGTCGTCGTCGAGCTGCCGATGCCGTCGGCCTGGCCGCCGGTGTCGCGCACGTAGTTGCGGAAGCGCAGCGGGCTGGTGGCGTCGGTCTCGAGCAGCGAGCGCTCCAGGCCGACGCCGAAGAAGATCGTGTCGGACTCGGAGAACGGCACCCCGAAGTTGATGCTCGCGCCGGTTTGCTTGATGGCGTAGCTGCCGACGTTGAGCGCCGGCGGACGGCTGGTGCGCGAGTACAGCGAGAACGAGCGCGACACGCCCTCGTCGTTGTAATACGGGTCGGTGTGCGAGAACGCGATGGTGCGGTTGTACTTGCTGGTGTTGACCTCGACGCCGACGGTGGTGCCGCTGCCGGCGAAGTTGGCCTGGGTCACCGAGGCCGAGACGGTGAACTTCTCCGACTGCGAGTAGGCGCCGCCGACCATGAAATTGCCGTTCGGCTTTTCGACCACCGTCAGGTTGACATCGACCTGGTCGGACACGCCCTGCGCCTCGGGGGTGTCGATGTTGACCTCCTTGAAGTAGCCGAGCCGGTCGACCCGGTCGCGCGTCAACTTGATCTTGTTGCTGTCGTACCAGGACGATTCGAACTGGCGGAATTCGCGCCGGATCACCTCGTCGCGCGTGACGCTGTTGCCGGCCACGTTCATGCGGCGCACATAGACCCGCTTGCCCGGATCGATGAAGAAGGTGAAGCCGACCTCGCGCTTGTCGCGCTCGATCTCCGGGTTGGCGTTGACGTTGGCGAAGGCGTAGCCGAAGTTGCCCAGGCGGTCGGCGATCTGCTTGGTGCTCTCGGTGAGCTGCTGGCCCGAATAGACCTGGCCCGGCTGCAGCACGATCAGCTTGCGCAGCTCGTCCTCGCGGCCGAACATCTCGCCTTCGAGCTTGATCTTGCCGACCGTGTACTTCTCGCCCTCGGAGAGGTTGATGGTGACGTAGATGTCGCGCTTGTCGGGCGTGATCGAGACCTGGGTCGACTCGACCTGCATCTCGATGTAGCCGCGGTTCAGGTAATACGACTTGAGCGCCTCGATGTCGCCCGACAGCTTGGTCTTCGAATACTGGTCGGCCTTGGTGTACCAGCTGAACCAGCCGCCGGTGCCGAGCGCCATCTGCTCGCGCAATTCCTTGTCCGGGAAGGCCTTGTTGCCGACGATGTTGATCTGCTTGATGTGCGCCACCTCGCCCTCCTCGACGGCGAACACCACGTTGACGCGGTTGCGCTCGATCGGCGTGACGGTGGTGGTGATCTTCACGCCGTACAGGCCGTGCGACAGGTACTGGCGCTTCAATTCCTGCTCGGCGCGCTCGACCGAGGCCTTGTCGAAGATGCGGCTCTCGCCCACGCCGATCTCCTTGAGCGCCTTGACCAGCGCGTCCTTCTCGAATTCCTTGGTGCCGGAGAAGTCGACGGCGGCGATCGCCGGGCGCTCCTCGACCTGCACCACCAGCACGCCGTTGTCCTCTTCCAGCCGGACGTCCTTGAAGAAGCCGGTCGCGTACAGGGCCTTGATGGCGGCCACGCTCTTCTCGTCGGTGAAGGTCTCGCCGACCCGCACCGGCAGGTAGCTGAACACGGTGCCGGCCTCGGTGCGCTGCACGCCCTCGACGCGGATGTCCTTGACGACGAACGGCTCGATGGCCAGCGCGGAGCCGGCGCAGAAGGCCAGCACGGCGGCGCCGATCAGGCTCAGGCGAAAGGAAGGCGGGACGAGGCGGTCAGAGTGTGATTTCATTGGCTAATTTCATTGGCTAATCAATGGGTCTATCGTTTGAAATGGTTGGGACAAGCGGCATGCGCGCGGCGCATCAGGACAACAGGCGCATCACGTCGTTGAACACGGCCACCACCATCAGGGTCACCAGCAGTCCGACGCCGAAGCGCTGCAACAGCTCGCCGGTGCGCTCTGACAGCTTGCGCCCGGTCAAAACTTCCAGCGAATAATACAGCAAATGTCCCCCATCCAGAACCGGGATGGGTAGCAAATTCATCACGCCCAGACTCAGGCTGATGAAGGCGACGAAGGTCAGATAGCTGACCACGCCGACCCGCGCGGTCTGGCCGGCGTAGTCGGCGATCGTGATCGGGCCGGTCAGGTTCTTCCACGAGGCCTCGCCGACGATCATGCGGCCCATCATCTTCAGGGTCAGCACGCTGCTGTCCCAGACCTTGGCGACGCCCTTGGCCAGCGCGGCCGGCGGGCTCGAGGCGATGGTGACCATCTCCGGCGCCAGCGCCACCTCGGCCTTGATCTTGCCGACCGTCGCGGCGTTCGCCCCGGCGCCGCTCTTCTCGGCCTCGGGTGTGACCGCCAGCTCCAGATCCCGGGCGCCGCGGCGCAGCGCCACGCGCAGCGTTTTGCCGGGCGAAGCGCGCACCAGCTCGATGAAGGCGACGCCGTCGGCCACCGGCGCGCCATCGACGCCGGTGATCAGGTCGCCGCGCAGCAGG
>JACMLV010000156.1 GCA_014379395.1 Burkholderiaceae bacterium | reverse complement strand
CGATCAGCGCCGCGTGCTCGTCGACCTTCTGCGGGTCCGGCCGGACGTCGGGGTACGACGCCAGCCGCGCCGTCACCTGCCCAACGAGACTCCCGAGCCCCCGCGCCGCAAGCACGGGCATCGACCTGCAATACGTCGACCCGGCGGTGCGCGCGCAGGACGATTTTTTCACGCACCTGAACGGCAAGTGGCTCAAGAACGTCGAGATTCCGGCGGATAAGGCGAGCTGGGGCTCGTTCGCCAAACTGCGCGACGACATCCTGCCGCAGCTGCGCGCCATCATCGAGGCGGCGCAGCGCGCGCCGGCGCGCAAAACCGGCTCGGACGCGCAGAAGATCGGCGACGCCTACACCAGCTTCATGGATGAAAAGCAGCTCGACGCGCTCGGCGTGCGGCCGCTGTCGAGCGAGCTCAATCGCATCCGCGCCGTGCGCGACAAAAAGGCCTTGCCAACCCTGATCGCGCATTTGAACCAGATCGGCGTCGCCACGCCGTACGGCATCAGCGTCAGCCAGGACGCGCGCGAATCGACCAAGTACGCCGCCTACGTGAGCCAGAGCGGGCTGGGCCTGCCGGACCGCGATTACTACCTCGACGAGAAGCTGGCGCCGGTGCGCGCCAAGTATCGCCAGCACGTCGAAAAAGTGCTCGGCCTGGCCGGCGCGAAGGACGCCGCCGCGCTGGCCGGCAACATCGTCGAACTGGAAACGGCGCTCGCCAAGACGCAGTGGAGCAAGGTCGAGAACCGCGATCCGGTCAAGCGCTACAACAAGACCGAGATCGCCAAGCTCGACGCGCTCGCGCCGGGCTACGACTGGAAGGGCGGGCTGGGCGCGGCGGGCGTGGCCAACAAGGTCGACTACGTCATCGTCAGCCAGCCGAGCTACCTGAACAGTTTCACCCAGATCGCCGCCGACACCAGCCTGGAAACCTGGAAAGCCTATTTCGAGTGGCAGTTGCTGCGCGCCTACGCGAACTATTTGTCGCGCGACTTCGTCGACGCCCATTTCGCCTTCTACGGCACCGCCATCAGCGGCGCGACCCAATTGCCGCCGCGCTGGAAGCGCGGGGTCGGCGTGGTCGAGGCGTCGCTGGGCGAGATGCTCGGCAAGCTCTACGTGGCCGAGCACTTCCCGCCCGAGGACAAGGCGCGCATGGAGGCGCTGGTGGCCAATCTGCTGGCGGCCTTCCGCGACAGCATCGACACGCTTGAGTGGATGAGCCCGGAAACCCGCAAGGAGGCGCAGGCCAAGCTGGCCAAGTTCCGCCCCAAGATCGGCTATCCCGAAAAATGGCGCGACTACACGGCGCTGGCGATCGTGCCGGGCGATTTGACGGGCAACATGATGCGCTCGGCGACCTTCCTCTACAACCGCCAGATCGGCAAGCTGGGCCGCCCGATCGACCGCGCCGAATGGGGCATGACGCCGCAGACGGTGAACGCCTATTACAGTTCGACGATGAACGAGATCGTGTTCCCGGCCTCGATCCTGCAGGCGCCGTTCTTCGACGCCGGCGCCGACGACGCGGTCAACTACGGGGCGATCGGCGCGGTGATCGGCCACGAGATCAGCCACGGCTTCGACGACAAGGGCAGCCAGTCGGACGGCGACGGCAACCTGCGCGAATGGTGGAGCGCGCAGGACCGCAAGAATTTCGCCTCCCGCACCGAAATGCTGGTCAAGCAATATGGCAGTTACGTCGCGCTGCCCGGCTACAACGTGAACGGCGAACTGACGCTGGGCGAGAACATCGCCGACAATTCCGGCCTGGCGGTCGCGTACAAGGCGTATCAGATGTCGCTCGGCGGCAAGCCGGCGCCGGTGATCGACGGCCTGAGCGGCGCGCAGCGCTTCTACATGGGTTTCGGCCAGGTGTGGCGCACCAAGACCCGGCCCGAGCAGCTGATCGTGCAGATCAAATCCGACCCGCACGCGCCGGGCCAGTTCCGCGCCAACGGCACGCTGAAAAACCAGCCCGGTTTTTACGAGGCGTTCGACGTGCGTCCGGGCGACCGCATGTACCTCGCGCCCGAGCAGCGCGTCATCATCTGGTGACGGACGGGCATGGCCGGTTGCGCGCTTCCTTGCGCACCCGGCATCATTTTGCATTCGCCGGAAGTGCGTGATAGTGTTTCCAACGCTTCGGCGCCGCCGCGCCCGCATCTGCAACTCCCCGGTCAAACCTCTCGTCAAATCTCATAAGGACGTATCGTGAAACGATATTTGTTAAGTGCATTAACCCTGAGTCTGCTGTCCGGTTTCGCGGCCGCCGGGGACGCCGCGCCGGCCGGCGCCAAAGCGCGCACGCTGGTGTCCGGCATCGCGATCGAGTACGTGGACCCGGGCGTGCGCGCGCAGGACGATTTTTTCACCCACCTGAACGGCAAGTGGCTGGCGAGCACGGAAATCCCGGCCGATAAAACCAGCTGGGGCAGCTTCGCCAAGCTGGCCGACGACGTCCAGCCGCAGCTGCGCGCCATCATCGAGGCGGCGGCCAGCGGCGCCCAGCGCGCGCCCGGTTCCGACGCGCAAAAGATCGGCGACATCTACGCCAGCTTCATGGACGAGGCGCGCATCGAGGCGCTCGGCCTGGCGCCGCTGCAACCCGAGCTGGCCAAGGTGGCCGCCTTGCGCAGCAAGCAGGAAATCCCGGCCCTGATCGCCCGCTTCAACCAGCGCAGCGTCGGCGCGCCGTACGACTTCGGCATCCACCAGGACGCGCGCGATTCGACCAAGTACGTGGTCGACATCGGCCAGGCCGGGCTCGGCCTGCCGGACCGCGATTACTACCTGGAAGAGAGCAAGGCCGAGATCCGCGCCAAGTACCAGAAGCACGTCGAAAACATGCTGGCGCTGGGCGGCGACGCCAACGCGGCGGCCGACGCGCGCGACATCGTGGCGCTGGAAACCGAGCTGGCCAAGGTGCAATGGAGCAAGGTCGAGAACCGCGATCCGGTGAAGACCTACAACAAGGTCGAGCTGGCGAAATTGGCCGAACTGGCGCCCGGCTACGACTGGAACGCCTACCTCGACGCGGCGCGCATCACCGGCAAGGTCGGCTACGTCATCGTCAGCCAGCCGAGCTACCTGAAGGGTTTCAACGAGGTGCTCAAGCGCACGCCGCTGGCGACCTGGAAGGCCTACTTCCAGTGGCATCTGCTGCACAGCAACGCGCCGTACCTGTCGAAAGCCTTCGTCGACGAGAACTTCGCCTTCTACGGCGCGACCTTGAGCGGCGTGACCGCGATGCGCCCGCGCTGGAAACGCGGCGTGGCGGTGGTCGAGGGCGCGCTCGGCGAGAGCCTGGGCAAGCTCTACGTCGAGCAATACTTCCCGGCCGAGCGCAAGGCGCGCATGGAGGCGCTGGTCAAAAACCTGATGACCGCCTACCGCCAGAGCATCGACAAGCTCGACTGGATGAGCCCGGCGACCAAGAAACAGGCGCAAGCCAAGCTGGCCAAGTTCACCACCAAGATCGGCTACCCGAACAAGTGGCGCGACTACAGCGCGCTGAGCATCGCGCCCGACGACCTGGCCGGCAACGTCGCGCGCTGGCGCGAGTTCGACTACAACCGCGAACTGAACAAGCTGGGCAAGCCGATCGACCGCGACGAGTGGATCATGACGCCGCAGACGGTCAACGCCTACTACAACCCGGAATTGAATGAGATCGTGTTCCCGGCCTCGATCCTGCAGCCGCCGTTTTTCGACGCCAACGCCGACGACGCCGTCAACTACGGCGCCATCGGCGGGGTGATCGGCCACGAGATCAGCCACGGCTTCGACGACCAGGGCAGCCAGTACGACGGCGACGGCAACCTGCGCGACTGGTGGACCAAGGCCGACCACAAGAACTTCGCCGCCAAGAGCCGGCAACTGGTGGCCCAGTACAGCGCCTACAGCCCGGTGGCCGGCCAGCATGTGAACGGCGAACTGACGCTGGGCGAGAACATCGCCGACAACTCCGGCGTGGCGATCGCCTACAAGGCCTATCAACTCTCGCTCGGCGGCAAGCCGGCGCCGGTGATCGACGGCTACACCGGCGAGCAGCGCTTCTACATCGGCTTCGCGCAGGTGTGGCGCATGAAGATGCGCGAGGCGCAGCAACTGGTGCTGCTCAAGGTCGATCCGCACTCGCCGGGCCAGTTCCGCGCCAACGGCAGCATGCGCAACCAGCCGGGCTTTTATCGGGCGTTCAACGTCAAGCCGGGCGACAAGATGTACCTGCCGCCGAAGGAGCGCGTCATCATGTGGTAAGCGCCTCGGCACGGCCCGATGCGAAAATGCCGCCCGGCTCAAACAGCCGGGCGGCATTTTTTTCGGGCTGCGCCAGTCTTCGATTGCGAGCGTAAAAAGCACCCCGTCG
>JACMLV010000155.1 GCA_014379395.1 Burkholderiaceae bacterium | reverse complement strand
GTGCGCAACAGCTCGGTCAACTGCTGCCAGCCGGCCGCCTCGAAGCCGCAGGCGGCCAGCGCCGCCAGCGGCTGGCCCAGCAGCGCCTGTTGGCGCCGCCGCACCATCTTCATCAAGGCCGCGTTGACGCTGATGATGCGGGTCGGGTCGCCGAACTCGGCGATCAGCATGCCGTTGTTGCTGGCCTCGATGGCGCGGTTGCGCAGGCGCAGGGCCGCCTCGGCGGCGTTGCGGCCGCTGCGGTGGCGCTGCGACTCGATCGCCACCGTCAGGCTGTGCGCCAGGCCGATCAGCAACTCGACCTCCTCGGCGTCGAAGGCGTCCCGCTCGCGCGCATACACATTGAGCACCCCGAGCAGCGCCGCGTCATGCCACAACGGCAGCGCGATCTTGGAATTGAAGCCGCGCCGCAGCGCGTCTTCGCGCCACAGCGACAGCCGCGCGTCGTTTTCGAAATAGTTGGCCACCACCGGGCGCCGGGTGCGCAGCGCCTCGCCGATGGTGGCGCCGCCGCGCACGCCGTCGCGCAGCGGCTGCTCGATGCAGGCCAGATAGTCCTGGTGGGCGCCGGTGATGCCGGCCGGCGCGATGCGCCCGCTGCCGTCCTCGACCAGCAGCCCGGCCCACGCCATGCAATAGCCGGTGGTGGCGACGACGTCGCAGATGCCCTGCAGCAGCGCGGCCTCGCTGTCGGCGCCGGAGATCACCACCGCGCAGTCGCGGATCGCGCGCAGCGCCCGGTTGCTGCGGCGCAGCTCGTGCTGCACCTGCTCGATGCGGGCGCGGTCGCGCATGATCGCCTCGGCCATCTCGTCGAGCGTGCCGGCCAGCACGCCCAGCTCGCTCGGATCGGGCCCCAGCCGGGTGCGGGCGCGCCAGTCGCCGCGCCCGAGCCGCTTGGCGGTGGCCACCAGATCGTCGACCCGGCGCAGCACCAGGCGGCTGCTGGCGAGCCAGCCCAGCGCCAGCGTGAACAGGGTCGCCAGGCTGAGCACGCCGAGATCGTTCAGCAAGGCCCGGTCGGCGCGGGCGTGCAGCGCGGCGCTGGGAATGCCGACCCGCACATAGAGGTCGCCCTCGGCGCCGTAGACCGGCGCCACGGCGGTGACGCGCCAGATGCCGTCGAGCCAGCGCGACTCGATCGTGGCGGCCGGCCGGCGCGCCAGCAGAGCGCGCAATTGCGGCATGTCGGCGATCGACTGGCCGACCGGCCCGGCGGCCTCGGGATGCCGGGCCAGCAACGTGCCCTTGCTGTCGATCAGCGTGACGATGGCGCCGGCCGGCAGCAAGATGTCGGCCAGCGAGGCGCCGCTGGCGGTCGGGTCGAGCCCGAGCGCCACCAGCGCGATGAATTTTCCGGCCCGGTCGAACAGCGGCTGCGCCAGGATCAGGGTGCGCTTGCCGCTGATGCGGCTGAGCTGCACGTCGCCCATCGCGAAGGCGCCGCTCTCGTTGGCGCGCCGGAAATACGGCCGGTCCGCCACGTTGACGGACGGCCCGACCGGATTGGCGCTGCAGCGCACCGTGCCGTCGGCCGCGGCGACGAACAGATCGACATAATCCTGATGGAAGCGCCCCAGATCGGCCAGCAACTCGTTGCAATCGGCCACCGGCGTCAGCCCGCGCACCTCCGGCGAACGCATCAGGCTGCCCAGCAACTGGCGCGAATGCAGCACCAGATCGCGCTGCCGCCCGGCCAGCTGGCGCGCCAGCGCCAGGGCTTGCTGGCGCGCCTCGGCCTCGGCCCGGGCGCGCTGCTCGAAGCCGGAATAGACGATGATGCCGAACGCCGGGGCCAGCGCGATCAGAATCAGCAGCAGCAAGCGGATGTGGAGCCGGGCCATGATGGACTGCAATAGCATAGGGTTCCTTGGCCGGGGCGCACCCGCCCGCCCTTGCTCCCGGGCGGAAGGAAGGGGGACGGATCGCGGCGGACGCAAATCGTTATGCCGCGGCGGCCAGCGCCGGCTCGTCGTCGGCGGCGAGGCTGAAGCGCACCGCGATCGCGCACAGGGCCGACAGCATCACCAGCGCGCTGAGGATGGTCAGGGTCTGCTCGATGTTGCCGGTACCCTTCATCAGGAAGCCGGCCGCCACCGCGCCGACATTGCCGCCGGCGCCGATGATGCCGGCCACGCCGCCCATCGCCTTCGGATCGATGAACGGGGTCAGAGCGTAGGTCGCGCCGCAGGCCATGTGGGTGAACAGGCCGAACACCAGCATGGCGATCACGGCGAAGGCGACGCCGTCGGCCTTGGCGAACCACAGCAGGCCGGCGCCCTCGCCGATCATCAGGATGAACAGCAGGGTGACGCGGCTGTTGAGATTGCCGCGCGCGGCCATCTTGTCGGACACGATGCCGCCCAGGGCGCGGGCGAACAGGGCCAAGAGGCCGAAACTGCCGGCGGCCATGCCGGCGCTTTTGAGCGACAGGCCGAAGTGGTCGACGTAATAGACGGCGGCGACGTTGTGGATGAAGATCTCGATGCCGAAGCAGGCGCCGTAGGTGACGAACAGCAGCCAGACGCGGTAGTTGGTGGCGGCCGCCTTGAAGCTGCCCCAGCCGCCCTTCTTGCCACCCTCGACCTTGACGCCGGCCGCGCGCATCTCGCTGTAGTTGCCGTCCGGGCAGTCCTGGGTGAATTTCCAGTACAGAACCGCCATGACCAGCATCAGCACGCCCGGCACCACCAGCGCCACGCGCCAGCCCATGGACTCGGTCACGCCCAGCATCACGACGGCCGTCAGCAGCAACGGCATCAAGGCCTGCGCCGCGCCGCCGCCGGCGTTGCCCCAGCCGGCCGCCGCCGCGTTGGCGGTGCCGACCACCTTGGAGGCGAACATCACCGAGGTGTGGTACTGGGTGATGACGAAGCTCGCGCCGACGGCGCCGATGCCGAGGCGGAAGAACAGGAAGCTTTCGTAGCTTTGCGACATGGCCACGCCCAGCACCGGGATCGCGCCCAGGACCAGCAGGCCGGTGTAGGTCTTGCGCGGGCCGTAGTGGTCGCACAGCGGGCCGACGATCAGGCGGATCAGGATGGTGATGGCGACCGCGGCGATGTTGATGTTGGCGATCTGGCTCATGGTCAGGTTGAACTCGCCCTTGATGACCGGCATCAGCGGCGCGCAGGCGAACCAGGCGAAGAAGCAGACGAAGAACGCCATCCAGGTCAGGTGGAACGCGCGCATTTGCGGCGTGGCCAGGGAAAAGAGCTTGATGCTGGTTGCTTTGTTGGTCATTTTTTTATCCCGTAAGAAAACAAAAAGGCGTCCACCC
>JACMLV010000154.1 GCA_014379395.1 Burkholderiaceae bacterium | reverse complement strand
CGCCGAGGCGCAACACCCCGCGGCGCATCTCGCCGTTCAAGTCGTAACAGGTCGGGCCGCGCAGATCGGGCCGCCCCGCCCCGGCGTTCAGGCCGGCGGCCTGCCTTCCTTGATGGCTTCTTTGAGTTGCGCGCGAAATTCCGGCGTGTCCTGATGGCCGTGCACCGTCACCGCATGCTGCACCGCGATGGCCATCAACTCCTGCTCGCTGTCGGCCGCGATCGTCACGCTGCATTTGGATTCGCTCGGATAGTCGCGGCAATCGATGTATTTGCGTCCCATGATGTCCCCCTTTTTGCTGGCACCTATCAACGAGTATAGGCCCGCCAAGGTCGGTTTCAAGCGGCGCTTCGGGCGCTACTCGTTGCCGCCGGCCGCCACCGTTTTCGGCCACACCACATAATCGTCGACCGAATAGAGCTTGCACGGGCGCTGGCTTTGCGCCTGGCAGGCGGCCAGCGCGCGCCCGTCGGTGTCCTCGCCCTCCTCGGCCCAGCCCCAGGCGCCGCTGTCGGACAGCGCGAAGGCGCGCGGCGTCATCTTGTCGAGAAAGGCGCGGTAGGCCGCGCGCCCGCTGTCGGGCAGGTACGGAATCGCGGCGACGTCGTCGACGGTGGCGTAATTGCTCTTGACCGGCGCCGGCGGCTCGGCGATGGCGTGGATTTCCTCCGTCGGCATGCCGATTTGCCGCAGGAAGCGCTCGGTTTCCGGCAGCCAAACTTTTTCGCCGTCGCGGCTGGCCAGCATCACATGCGCGTCGCGCTTGAAGGGGCCGAAGGCGCGCAGCGTGGCGCGGCCGCCGGCGCGGACAAAGGCGCGGTGCATCCTGCTCACCAGATCGGGGCCGAAGTAGGAGTCGTTGGCGCCGTACATCCACAGGCTGGGGATCTGGCTGTCCGCGCCGTAGCGGCCGAACGCCTTGACCAGCTCGCCGCGCCAGTCGCAGTCGTCGCCGTCGATGCGCAAGCCGCCGGCGACGTTGATCACGCCGCGCACCCCCGGCACGGCCTGGGTCGCCAGCGCCATCGTCGCCAGCCCGCCGTAGGACTGGCCGGCGACGACGATGCGCCCGGCGTCGATCCAGCTCTGCCCGCGCGCGTAGTTGATCGCGTCGAGCACGTCGTTGGCCTGCGAGTAGCCGTTGGCCGTCATGTTGCAGCCGTAGTCGACGTATTGCCCGCTCGAGCGCGCAAAGCCGGCGCGCATCGGCACCATCACCGCGTAGCCGCGGCGCACGAAGGCGGTCGCCATGTAGATGAAGCGGTCGCGCTTTTGCAGTTGCGGATTGCCGGCCTGCTTGCCGTGGTTGATGACCAGCAGCGGAAACGGGCCCTCGCCGTTGGGCACGAAGAGCGTCGTTTCCAGCATCGCCTGGCCACCCGGTCCGCCCGGAATCATGACGATGTGCTCGTTGAGGCGGGCATCCAGCGGAGCCGCCTCGTCGTAGGCGCTGGAGGGCGCGAGGGACAGGCACAGCAAGGCGGCGAGCGCCGATTGACGTGCTCGGGTGAAGCGGCTGGCCAGGGCGTAGTCGATGATGCGCTCCGAAATTTGGCTGAGGCAAGCTGTAAATTCTAAGCAAGCCAATTTTCGAAGGCAATACCGAAATCTTAACTGAGGGAACTATTTAGCGCATGAGTTCGCCTGTTTTTTTAGGCGGCCTGGTTTGCCGCCGGCGCCGCCGTCATCGGCGCCTTCCAACGCCGATAGCAGCTCGGCGAGACGGTCATCGAGGCAAGCGAGGGCATCGGGCGGAATCAGCGTCACAATGTCCCGCTCGTTCTCAACGTGCGCCTCGACCGCGCGGTCAATCAGCTCCAGCCCCGCCGGGGTCAGTTCGACCAGCACACTGCGCGCGTCGCTATGGTTCGGTGTGCGCCGCACCCAGCCGGCCGCCTCGAGCCGCTGAAGCCTGTGGGTCATCGTGCCGGACGTGATCATCAAGGCCGAGAACAACACGGTCGGCGCCAAACGGTACGGCGCGCCGGATCGTCTCAGCGTGGCCAGCACATCGAACTCCCAACTGCTCAGTCCGAACGCCGAGAAGGTCCGGTCCAGTTTGCGCTGCAGCAGCGCGGCGCAACGCTTGAGGCGCCCGACCGGGCCCATCGGACTGGTCTCCAGATCCGGGCGCTCGCGCCGCCATTGTTCCAGGATTGCATCCACCGCGTCCAATTGTCGCTTCGTCATAATCGCCCCATTTGTCTTGACTTCAAGATAAAATGCCATCAAACTGCCATTTTATCTTGAATTGAAGATTATTCCATGCCCACGCCATCGCGCCACCTTGCCTGGGGCGACATACTCCTGACCGCCATGGCACCGGCGATCTGGGGCTCGACCTATATCGTCACCTCCGAACTGCTGCCGCCAGACCGGCCGTTTACCGCCGCCTTGATCAGGACGCTGCCGGCCGGTTTATTGCTCGTCTTGTACATGAGGCATCTGCCCGCCCGGCGCGAATGGGGCCGCTTGGTCGCGCTGTCGGCGCTGAACATCGGTCTTTTCCAGGCGCTGTTGTTCGTGGCGGCGTATCGCCTGCCCGGAGGCCTGGCCGCGGTGGTGGGCGCGATCCAGCCACTGCTGGTGATGGCGCTGGCATGGGCCGTGGATCGCCGCCGGCCGATCACATCGGCGATGTGGGCGAGCGTGCTGGGCGTTGTGGGCATGGCGATCCTGCTGCTGTCCCCGGGCACCGTCTGGGAGCCGGTCGGCGTGGCCGCCGCGCTGGCCGGGGCCGCGTGCATGGCCGCCGG
>JACMLV010000153.1 GCA_014379395.1 Burkholderiaceae bacterium | reverse complement strand
GCGCCCAACTTCGTGTCGGACCGGCCGGCCGATCTGCTCGCGCTGGCGATCACGCTGGTCGCCGCGACGCGCCTGCCGATGCTCTCGACGGTCGTGATCGGCGTCGCCTCGGCCGGGCTGCTGCGCCATTTCATGGGGTAGGTCGCTGTCAAAACAACGTCATCGGCGCGCGTCCTACTATCCACGCGCCTGGACGAACCTCCCGCAGTGAAAATTGCGTCCACGCGGTGCATGCGTCCGCGTGGGCACGATAAGACCGTGCCCACCCTACATTCCCGCCATCCACGCCTCCCATTTAGTACCGAAAAACCCCGTTTTGAAAAGGGAATCCGCGCGCAAATGTTTCTTGACGAACTTAGAATGATCGTTCATTCTAGTGACTTCAATGGCATTTCCCGCCGCATTCCCTCTTTTAGCCGCCTTCATTTTTAAGAAAGTCCACGATGGAACCGACCTCCTTTCCACCGACATCCCGCGCCGCCGGCGCTGTTGCCTTGCTTTGCGCCAGCGCGCTCGTCGCCGGTTGCGGCAAACCGGCCGCCGCGCCGGCCGCGCCGAAAGCGCCCGAGGTGGTCGTCTACACCGTCGCGCCGCAAGCCCTGCCGATCACGACCGAGCTGCAAGGCCGCACCGCCGCCTATCAGGTGGCCGAGGTGCGTCCGCAAGTGGGCGGCCTGATCCAGAAGCGCCTGTTCGTCGAGGGCGCCGACGTCAAGGCCGGCATGGCGCTGTACCAGATCGACGCGGCCAGTTACCAGGCCGCCTACAACTCGGCCAAGGCGGCGCTGGCCAAGGCGCGCGCCAATTCGCTGGCCGCCGGCCCGAAGGCGGCGCGCTATAAAGAACTGGCCGCCGTCGAGGGCGTCTCGCGCCAGGATTACGAGGAGGCGCAAGCGGCCAGCGAGCAGGCCAAGGCCGAAGTGGAGGCCGCGACGGCGGCGCTGGAGGTGACCGCCATCAACCTGAAATACACCAACGTCAACGCCCCGATCAGCGGGCGCATCGGACGCTCCAACGTGACGCCGGGCGCGCTCGTCACCAGCGGCCAGGCGGCCGCGCTGACCACCGTGCAGCAGCTCGACCCGATCTATGTCGACGTGACCCAGTCGAGCAACGACCTGCTGCGCCTGAAGCGCGAACTGGAAAGCGGCCGGCTGAAAAAGAGCGGCGGCCAGGCCAAGGTGAGCCTGCTGCTGGCCGACGGCAGCCTGTACGCCGAGTCCGGCAAGCTGCAGTTCTCCGATGTCAGCGTCGATCCGGGCACCGGCAACGTGACGCTGCGCGCGCTGTTCCCGAACCCGAAGATGGATCTGCTGCCCGGCATGTATGTACGCGCCGTGCTCGCCAGCGGCACCAGCGAGCAGGCCATCGCCGTGCCGCAGCAGGGCGTCACGCGCAACCAGAAGGGCCAGGCCACCGCGCTGATCCTGAACCCGGAAGGCAAGGTCGAGCAGCGCGTCCTGACCACCGCCGGCACCTTTGGCGACAAGTGGCTGGTCACGGCCGGCCTGGCCGCCGGCGAGCGCGTCATCGTCGAGGGCTTGCAGAAGGTGAAGCCGGGCGCGCCGGCCGTCGTCGTCAAGCCGGCTCCGGCCACCGCCGCCGCT
>JACMLV010000152.1 GCA_014379395.1 Burkholderiaceae bacterium | reverse complement strand
GGCGCGCCGCCGGCCGGCTGGCGCTGGCGCTGCAATTGGCCGCCGGCCTGGCCCTGTTCCATTACTTCCTGTCGTCGCAATGGGTGCCGCTGTCGCCCGACTTGTTCAACGGCCCGTTCCCAAGCACGCTGATGCTGTGCGCCAGCCTGTTCTACACCATCGGCTTATTCCGGCGCGCGGCCGCCGCGCGGCGCGCGCGCTAGCCCGGCTGGCCAACACCCTGCCGCCGCTGGCCTTGGCGTGCTGGTTCCTGCCGGTGCTCGGCACGGCCGGGTGGATCGCGCTGCGCTACGCGAGCTGGGAGGACGGCGCGCAGCTGCTGTTCTCGCGCATCAGCGCCGAGGCTGTGACCCGCACCGAGATCGCCGCCCGCGCCGGATATGGCCGCCGGGCAACATGCTGTAAGTCAACAAGCTGGCCGCCCTCTTCGGCAACAATTCCCTATCGCTAACTTTCTTGGCGGAATTATTCGATTCCCGGCCGCCGCCGATGACGGAAAAACGCCACCCGCGGGCGAGAGCAGCATCGACAAAAACAAGGGGCAGACCATGGCGGCGCGACTTTTCCTGATCGGGCTAATCCTGGGCATGGTGTTGGTCGAGCGAACCCTGCCGCTCACGCACGACAACGCGTGGCTGGCCAACACGCTGGCGGTGGCCGGCGTGGCGGCCGTCTGGCTCGGCCTGTGGCGCCGCTGGTCGCTGGTGTGGCGCGCCGGCCTGCTGATGGAGGCGAGCGCCTGGCTCGCCTTCATGGCCGCGACCAACGGGCTCGACATCGCCACGGCGCTGCAAGCGCGCCTGTGGCTGCGCTTCCTGATCCTGGCGGCCGGCTCGCTGGCGCTGGCGCTCACGTTTCACATCCAGCCGGCCGGGCCGGCCGCGGCGCGCATGCCCGCGCTCGCGCCGATCTTCCTGGCATCGAGCGCGATGTGGCTGCTGGCCGGGGCCTGGACCGAAATCGTGCTGCGCCGCCAGGGCATCGGCGAGCTCAACTTGCTCACCGCCAGCGCCCTGCTCATCGCCGCCCTGTTCGCCATCCTGGCGCGCCGCCTGCATTGGAACGCGGCCGGCCATACCGCGCTGGCGCTGCAATTTGTCGCCGCAGGCGTCTGGCTGGTCTTCATCCGCTCGCGCTGGAGCGCGCAATCGGCCGGCCTGCTCGAGGGCCCGTTCCCGAGCGCGGCCATGCTGGCGCTCGGCCTGTTCCTGTGCAACCGCCTGCTCGGTCAACGCGATGAAACGACATCGGCGCCGCATTTGAGCGGACTGGTCGGCTTCGTCCTGCCGTGGATCGGCCTGTGCTGGACCACCCTCTCGCTGGGCCTGCTGTTGAACTGGGCCACGACCACCTATGCGGCGCCGTCCGGCGCCCAGGCGGAAAAAGCCGCGCCGGGCGCCTCCGGCGGGATGGCGCGCATTCTCTTCCCGCAAGGAGACACCAATGAAGCCAAGTGAGCTGATCGGCGACATGGCCGTGCTGCGCGCATTCGGCCCGGACGATCAGGACCAGCGCCCGCCCCACCAGCCGGCCGGCCACCGCCGGCTGGGCCAAACCCCGATCAGCGCGCGATCAGAACTTGACCGTCACCCCGGCATGGACCGAGCGTCCGGCGCCCGGCACCGGGACGCCATACGGCACGCCGGTTTGCGACATGGTCCTGCCCTGCCCGACATAGGCGCCGCCCAGCGGATAGTTGTAGAAGCGGTCGAACAGGTTCTCGACGCCGACGTCGATCCGCGTCCGCTTCCACGCGTAGCTGCTGCGCAGGTTGAACAGGCTGTAGCCGCCGGTCTTGAGCTCGTTGCGCACTTCGGAGACCTCGTTCTTCGCGTCCACCACCTGCAGTTCCGCCGTGTTGGTCCAGCCGCCGGCGCTGTGCTCCAGCGCCAGCTTGGCGTTGAGCGGCATGATGTTGTACAGGCGGCCGCCGCTCGTCACGTTCTTGCCGTTGACGTAGGCCAGCACGGCGCTGCCGGTCAGGCTGCCGTATTCGGCGCTCCGGGCCAGCGGGAGGCGGCCGGCCACGTCGATGCCGTACAGGCGCGCGTTCTGGTTGGCGAATCTGAGGAAGACGAACTTCGCCGGGCCGCAGCCGCCCAGGCAGCGGGCGTCGACGTAGTCGCGCACGTAGCTGTAGTAGGGCGTGACCTTCACGCCCCAGCTGTCGCGCTCGGCGTCGTGCCAGTCGGCCGTCGCGCTGAGGGTGTGGGCCACTTCCGGGCGCAGGCCGGGGTCGCCGACGTAGCCGTTGCCGTCGCCGGCGAAGTTGATCATGTTCATCGCCATGCCGCCGGTGGACCAGCTGTAGCGCTCGTAGAGGTTGGGCGAGCGGGTCTTGCGGGAATAGCCGAACTCGTAGGCGCTGCCGGCGCCGGGCGTGTAGCGCGTCAGCGCGCTCAGGTCGAGGTTGCGGTCCCGGCGTGCCCGGTCGCGCGCGTTGAAGGCGCTCGAATCGGCGAGGTAATTGCCCATCGTGTTGTTGTAGCCCTGCACCGGCCCGGTGTTCATGTCGACGCTGGCGGCGCGCAGGCCGATCAGGCTGAGCCATTGCGCGTTCCAGTTGGCCTCCCATTCGGCGAACAGGTCGAAGCGGTCGCGCTTGCCGTCCCGGATGTTCCAGAACGTGTTCGGCGCCATGCCGCCGCCGGACGGCGCCCACCAGTCGTCGAGGCGGTAGCGCTGGTAGTCGGCACCCACGCGCAGCGTGTCGCGCGCCGACACGGCGATGTCGGCCTTGATCTGGGCGCCGCCGTTGTGGCCCTCGGTGTCCATCGGCATGCCGGGCACGTTGGCCGCCGCGCCGTACCAGAACAGCTTGTCGGCGCCGAAGTTCATCTGGTGCCGCGTGTGTTCGTGGTAGGCGCGCCCGCTCAGCACGCCCCATTCGTAGCGGCCCTTGTAGGACAGGTTGGCCTGCTCGCTCTGGTTGTCGGTCATGTCCATGCGCTGGTTCGGGTAGTCCTGGTACGGGATGTGTTGCAGGCCGAGCTTCAATTCAAGCAGATGGTCGGCGTCGCGCAGCGCCAGCGCGAGCGATTGGTTGATGGCTTGATAGCGCGTCGAGCCGACCTCGTCGCCCGCCAGGTGGCTGTTGGTGCCGGGCACCACGCCGGCCGGCTTGAAGGCGGCGCCGGCCTTGTAGTTGCCGGATTCGACGCTGGCGCCCGTGTAGGTGGCGCTGAAGGTGTCGCTGGCCGCCGTGGCGGAGAGGTTGGCGCCGCGCGCGTTGCCGTTGCCGCGGTAGAACGCGCCGGCCTGTCCCTTGAGCAGCCGCTGGCCGGGCGCGGCGAATTGCGGCGCCTTCGATTCGACCCGTATCGTCGCGCCGATGCTGTCGCCGCCGGCGCTGACGGGCACGATGCCGCCGATGACGTCGACCGCGCCCACGGCCGACGGGTCGATGTAGGACAGCGGCGGGTTCATGTGGTTGGCGCAGGCCGAGATCAGGTCCATGCCGTCGACCTGGATGCGCAGGCGGTCGTCGGCCAGGCCGTGCATGGCCGGCAGGCTCGACACGCCGCCGGCGCCGTACAGGCTCATGCCGGGCACGTTGCGCAGCAGGCCGGCGCTGTCGCCGCCAACGGCAATTTCGGCGGGAGCGGCCAACTTCGGCGCGCTGACCAGCACCACTTGCGGCTCGGCGGCGGCGCCCGCGTGGGCGAAGTGGCAAGGCAGGATTGCCGCGATCGACGCGGCCAGAATGCGTTTCTTGAACATCATGGTGACTCTCTTCTCTACTAAATATGCGCGTCCGGGCACTGGCCGCCCGCGGGGCGGGCAAGGGCATGCCGGACGTGAATCGGATTGGCGCGGCGATTGGCGCGCGCACGGGCGGACCGACGCGGCGGCGGCAAGCCAATGCGGCGCGCCGGCGCGAGTCGGGTCCGAACAATCGGATATTTAGTGGAAGGCGGGTGGTCCGCG
>JACMLV010000151.1 GCA_014379395.1 Burkholderiaceae bacterium | reverse complement strand
GCCTTGTCGAGGATGACCGACAGGCTGCCGAGGATTTGTTTGAATACGGGGATCGATGCGGCGTACATGGATACGGTCATGGCTGGCTTCCTCCTGTTAAAGAGCCGCGATGATAGCAAGTCCGGCGCACTCTTGCCGGCGGACCCATTCATTCAGAAGCGGCAGGTCAGATGGCGGCCGCGCTTAGGAGGCTGTCGAACTTAGGCTCGTCGGCTGCAAAAATACCTGGACGGTCCATATTTCGCCGTTTTCTCGGCCAATAGCTCGCTATTGGCGCTGCGAAACCGTCAAAATCTGGCCTCGCCCAGCTATTTTTTCGCTTCGACTCCCTAAGTCCGACAGCCTCCTAGTGTCCTGAGTGGCAAGTTCGTCGACAAATAACTCCTGGCTAAAACGACCCGAGACAAGGAGCAACGCACAGCAAGGCCGGGGCCTTGCGCGCATTTGCGACGCAGTATCGGGGCGATTTTCGCCGGATTGATTCGACGAATCTGCAACTCAGGACACTAGATTGAGCGGCGAATTGCGCCGCAAGAGTTACCACAGTTGCGGACGATCCGCTACAATTGTCCTTTTATTTATCGGCGCTAGATTATGATTAAGGGCAGCATTGTAGCAATCGTCACTCCTATGCACGCAGACGGCAGTTTGGACTTGCCGACCTTGCGCAAGCTGATCGACTGGCACATCGCGGAAGGGACCGACGGCATCGTGATCGTCGGCACCACCGGCGAATCGGCCACCGTCAGCGTTGAAGAACACTGCGAACTGATCAAGCTGGCCGTCGAACACGCCAAGGGCCGCCTGCCGATCATCGCCGGCACCGGCGGCAATTCGACCTCGGAGGCCATCAAGCTGACCGCCTTCGCCAAGGAAGCCGGCGCCGACGCGGCCCTGGTGGTGGTGCCGTACTACAACCGTCCGACCCAGGAGGGCATGTACCAGCACTTCAAGGCCATCGCCGAGGCGGTCGACCTGCCGATCATCCTCTACAACGTGCCGGGCCGCACCGTCGCCGACATGAGCAACGAGACCATCCTGCGCCTGGCGGCGATCCCCAACATCGTCGGCGTGAAGGACGCGACCGGCAACCTGGGCCGCGGCATCGACCTGCTGCGCCTGGCGCCCAAGTCGTTCGCCGTCTATTCCGGCGACGATCCGACCGCGATGGCCTTCATGTTCTGCGGCGCGCAGGGCAACATCTCGGTGACGGCCAACGTCGCGCCGCGCGCGATGCACGAGCTGTGCGTGGCCGCCATGTCTGGCGACATCGCCGGCGCCGTCGCCATCAACGACAAGGTGTTCCCGCTGCATCAAAAGCTGTTCGTCGAGCCCAATCCGGTGCCCGTCAAATGGGCGCTGGCCGAAATGGGCCTGATGCCGGCCGGCATCCGCCTGCCGCTGGTGGCGCTGGCCGACGACTGCCACGACACGGTGCGCGGCGCGCTGCGCGAAGCCGGCGTGCTGCCGGCTTGAAGCCACAAGCCCGGACCGGAGACGGTCCGGATCGATTCGCCCCCAGCTGTTCTCTGGCTACTCATTGCGTAACGACATGACTACTCCCAAGCATTCCCAATTGGCTTCCAGCCCCATCGCCAAACGCGGCCTGATGGCCGCCGCCGCCGCGCTCAGCCTGTCCGGCTGCGGCATGATCAATTCGGTGGTCGGGACCGACAAGGTCGACTACAAGTCGGCCAAGAAGGCCAGCACGCTCGAAGTGCCGCCGGATCTGACCCAGCTGCAAAAGGACAACCGTTACGCGCTGCCGGAAACCAACAACGGCGTCGTCACCGCCTCCGGCTACAACGCCCAGAAGGGCAACGCCCCGGCCGTCACCGGCGCCAGCGCCATCGCGCCCGACACCGCCGGCGCGACCATCCGCGTCGAGCGCGCCGGCGCGCAGCGCTGGCTGGTCGTCAAGCAAACCCCGGAGGCGCTGTGGCCGCAATTGAAGACCTTCTGGGAGGATTCCGGCTTCACGCTGGCGCTCGAGACGCCCGCCGCCGGCATCATGGAAACGGAGTGGAATGAAAACCGCGCCAAGATTCCGCAAGACTTCCTGCGCGCGACCGTCGGCAAGGTGTTCGACTCGCTCTACTCGACCGGCGAGCGCGACAAGTTCCGCACCCGCCTCGAGCGCCAGGCCGACGGCTCGACCGAGATCTACATCAGCCACCGCGGCATGGAAGAAGTCGTCACCGGCCAGCAGAAGGACGGCACGGTCTGGGCCGCGCGCGCCAACGACCCCGGCCTGGAGGCGCAATTTCTGGCGCGCCTGATGACGCGTCTGAGCGGCGCCGACGAGGGGCAGGCGAAGTCGGCGCTGGCCTCCGCGCCCGAGCAGCAGCCGCACGCCAGGCTGGCCGG
>JACMLV010000150.1 GCA_014379395.1 Burkholderiaceae bacterium | reverse complement strand
TTGGCGTTGGCGCCGGGCGCTTGGCGGCGCGCCGGCGCGTCAGGCTCGGCACCAGGCCGCGCGGCAGGAAAATCATGGTCGCCATCAGGATGGCGCCGAAGACCACCGTCTCCCAGCCCTCGAAGCTCGACAGCAGTTGCGGCAGCACCGTCAGCAGCGCGGCGCCGACGATCGAGCCGAACACCGAGGCCATGCCGCCCACCACCACCATCGTGACCAGCTCGATCGAGTGGAAGAAGCCGGCCAGGTTGGGCGTGATGAAGCCGACGTAGTGGGCGCTCAGGCTGCCCGCCACGCTGGCGATCACGGCCGACAGCACGAACACGCGCACCTTGAAGGCGGCGGTGTCGACGCCGGCCACGCGCGCGGCGACCTCGGAGCCGTGGATGGCCTGCAAGGCGCGCCCGAGCGGCGAGTCGATCAGGTTCAGCGCGCCCCAGGTGACCAAGAGCAGCAGCGCGGCGGTGACGGCGTACCACGCCTTCTCGCCGCCGATCTCGAAGCCGAACAGGCCGAAGGCCGGCACCGCCAGGCCGTCCGGGCCGCCGGTCCACTGGGTCTCGTTGTTGATGACGATCGAGATGATGATGCCCAGGCCGAGCGTGGCCATGGCCAGCGTGTGGCCCTTGAGCTTCAGGACAGGGCGCGCCAGCGCGAACGCCAGCAGGCCGGTGGCGGCGGCGCCGGCCGCCAGCGCGGCCACCGGCGGCCAGTTGAAGTTGGCCGTCAGCACCGCCGACATATAGGCGCCCAGGCCGTAGAAGCCGGCGTGGCCGAGGCTGATCTGGCCGGTGTAGCCCATCAACAGGTTCAGGCCGATCACCACCACCGCGTTGGTGGCGATGCGGATCGCCACGTCGTAGTAGAAGGCGTTGGGCAGCGCCAGCGGCAGCAGGGCCAACACCAGCGCCAGCAGCAGCAGGCCGGGACGTTTGGAAGTGAAGGCACTCATACGCGCTCCGAGATTTTGGCGCCGAACAGGCCGCGCGGCATGAAGAACAGGATCAGCAGGATCAGCACGAACGGCACCGCGTCCTTGTAGGCCGAGGACACGTAGCCGGCCGTCATGGCCTCGGCGATGCCCAGGATCAGGCCGCCGGCGATGGCGCCGACGCCGCCGCCCAGCCCGCCCAGCACGGCCGCCACGAAGCCCTTCAGGCCGAGCATGATGCCGGCGTCGTAGGAGGTGTAGGTGATCGGCGCGACCAGGATGCCGCCAAGCGCGCCGAGCAGCGCGGCCAGGCCGAACGAGAGCAGCAGCACGCGCCCGGTGTTGATGCCGACCAGTTGCGCGGCGAGCCGGTTGTGGGACGTCGCCAACATGGCCTTGCCGAGCAGGGTGCGGCCGAAGAACCAGCCCAGCAGGCCGACCGTGGCCAGCGTCACGCCCAGCACCCACAGGCTTTGCGGCAGCAGGCTGGCGCCGAACACCTCGATCGGCTTCTCGCCCGAGAACGCGGCCAGCGCGTGGGTGCCCTTGCCGAGCCAGATCTGCACCAGGCCGCGCACCACCAGCGAGGCGCCGATGGTGATGATGATCAGGGTGACGACCTGGGCGTCGCGGGCCGGCTCGATGACCGCCTTCTCCATGACCAGGCCGACCAGGCCGGTGAGCAGGACGGCAATCAGGATCGCCAGCGGCAGCGGCACGCCGGCCGAGGCCAGCATCGCCGCGATCATGCCGCCGAGCATGATGAATTCACCCTGGGCGAAATTGATCACGCCGCTGGTGTTGTAGATGATGGTGAAGCCGAGCGCGGCCAGCGCGTAGGCCGAGCCGACCGTCATCCCGGAAAACAGGAATTGAAAAAATTGGGCAAGCATAGTGTCTCCGTCTTGTCGCGCGCCGCGCCGGCCGGGCCGGCCGGGCGCGCCCTGCTGACTGCTTAAATTACTTGAGCAACTGCCAGTCGCCGTTCTTCACCTCGACCATGCGGAAGGCCGACAGGTCCAGCCCCATGTGGTTGGCGGCCGACATGTTGAACACGCCGGTGGTGCCGACGAAGCCCTTGGTCTGTTCGAGCGCGGCGCGCACCTTCTCGCCCTCGGTCGAGCCGGCGCGGCGGATCGCGTCGATCGACAGGTTGAGCGCGTCGAGCGCGTAGCCGCCGAAGGTCGACGGATCGATCTTGTAGCGCTCCTTGTAGGCCTTGTCGTAGCCGGTGACGATCGCCTTCTGGGCGTCGGCGGCCGGCAGCATGGCGCCGATCAACAGCGCCGGGGTCGGCAGGCGCACGCCCTCGGCCGCCTTGCCCGACAGCTTGATGTACTCGTCCGAGGCCACGCCGTGCGACTGGTACAGCGGCAGCGCGCCCATGCCGAGCTGGCTGTAGTTCTTGGTCACCACCGCCGGGCCCTGGCCGAGGCCGAACACGAACACGCCCTGCACGCCGGCGCTGTTTTTAATCCGGGTCAGCTGGGCCGTGATGTCGGTGTCCTTCGGGCCGTAGGTCTCGTCGGCCACCAGGGTGACGCCGTACTTGGCGGCCACCGCCTGCGTCTCCTTGCGCCCGGAGGCGCCGAAGCCGCTGGTCTCGGACAGCAGGCCGACCTTGCTGATGCCGCGCTTTTTCATGTCCTCGAACACCTTCTCGGCCGCCATGCGGTCCGTGTGCGGCGTCTTGAAGACCCATTTCTTGACCGGCTCGACGATCACCACCGCGCCGGCCAGCGAGATGAACGGCAGGCTGGCTTTTTCGGCCAGCGGCGCCATCGCCATCGTCGCGCCGGTGGTGGTGCCGCCGATCAGCACATCGACCTTGTCGGACTCGATCAGGCGCTTGGTGAAGCCGTTCGCCTTGGCCGCGTCGCCACCGTCGTCGTAGTGCACCAGCTCGAGCTTGCGGCCCAGCACGCCGCCCTCGGCGTTGATTTTTTCGATGTACAGCTGCAGCGTCTTGAGCTCCGGGTCGCCGAGGAAGGCGGCCGGGCCGGACACCGACAGGACCGAGCCGATCTTGATGTTGTCGGCGGCCCAGGCGGACGCCGCGGCCAGTGCCAGCGCGCCGGCGATTGCAGTGTGTTTCAGGATCTTCGCTACCATGTTGTCTCCACCTTTTCTCGGTTTTT
>JACMLV010000149.1 GCA_014379395.1 Burkholderiaceae bacterium | reverse complement strand
TCCTCGACGCCGGCTTCGGCCACGGCGAGCATTTTCTGGCCGCCTGGCGGGCATGGCAAAGCGATCCGGCCCGGCCGCCAGCAGAGCGGGCGCGAGTGGCGCCGGACACAGGGCCAGATAGTGCAGGCGCGGCGGCCGGGCCGGATCGCTTTGCCATGCCCGCCAGGCGGCCAGAAAATGCTCGCCGTGGCCGAAGCCGGCGTCGAGGATCACGAAACGCGGCAGGCCGGCCCAGCGCAGCGGCAAGCCGTCCGCCTGCGCCGCGGCGGTCATGGCGGCGGCGTCCATCAACGCCGTCCGACGCGGCAGATGCAGGCCGGATCGTGGTCGTCGACCATGCCGGTCGCCTGCATGTAGGCGTAGACGATGGTCGGGCCGATGAACTTGAAGCCGCGCTTGGCGAGGTCCCTCGAGATCTGCTCGGAGAGCGCGGTCTTGGCCGGCAGCGATCCGGCCGGCCAGTCGTTGACGATCGGCCGGCCGCCGACGTAGCCCCACATCAACCGGTCCAGGCTGGAACCCTCGTCGCGCAGGCGCAGCCAGGCCTGGGCGTTGGCGATCGTCGCGGCCACCTTGAGGCGGTTGCGCACGATGCCGGGATCGGCCAGCAGCTGCGCGACCTTGTCGGCGTCGTAGGCGGCGATCTTTTCGGCGTCCCAGCCGTCGAAGGCGGCCCGGTAATGCTCGCGCTTGTTCAAGATGGTCTGCCAGCTCAGGCCGGCCTGCGCGCCTTCCAGATTGAGCAGCTCGAACAGGCGCGTCTCGTCGTGGCAGGGCACGCCCCACTCGGTGTCGTGATAGTCGAGGTAGCGCGGATTGGCGGGATTGACCCAGCTGCAGCGGGTTACGGTCATGGCGGCGCCCGAAAAAAGTGAGAACCGCAGTATAAATCAGCGCGTCGCCGCCGGGCCGGGCGCGGGCGGCCCGATTGAAGGCGCGCGGTTCAGGTCAGCCACAGCACGGCCGCCGAAAAGGACAGGAACGACAAGGCGGTCGAGACCAGGATGATGCGGGCGATGCGCCCGGTGTTGGCGCCGAAGCGCTCAGCCAGCAGCGACACGTTGCTCGCGCTGGGCAGGCAGGCGACCAGCACGATCACGGTCAGCGCGAACGGGTCGAGCGGCAGGCCGAGCGCGATGGCCGCGTGGCCGACGCCGTACACCAGCAGCGGATGGAGCACCAGTTTCTTCAAAGCGACCGGCACGTATTCGCTAAGCGGCGCCTTGTCGGCGCGGTTCATCTGCGCGCGCGCCAGCACCGCGCCGATGGTGAACAGGGCCACCGGCGAGGCGGCGTCGGCCAGCAAGCCGACGGTCTGCGTGAGCGGCTTGAACAACACCAGGCCGAGCCACGACATCAGCGCGCCGAGCGCGATCGCCCACGGCATCGGATTGCCGAGCATGCCCTTCAAGGCATTGAAAAACGCGTCGCGCCCGCCGTGCGGGCCGCCGCTGCCGACCCGCGACAGGGCGATGCACAGCGAACTGGTGATGACCATGTCGACCACGATGGTGACGATCACCGGCCCGGACGAGCGCGGCCCGAGCAAGGCCAGCAGCAAGGGCATGCCCATGAAACCATTGTTCGGAAAGGCCGCCACCAGCGAACCGAAGGCGGCGTTGTTCCAGTCGATGCGGTGGCTGAGCGTCATCGCCATCGTCACGCCGACCATGATCAGGGCGCACACCAGATAGACGCTGAACACGCCGACGTCGAGCAGCTGCGCCAGCGGCGTATTGGCGCCGAAACGGTACAGCATGCACGGCAGCGCGAAATACAGCACGAAGCCGTTCAGGCCGGGAATGGCCGCCATCGGCAGCATGCCGCGCCGCACGGCCAGGAAGCCGCACAGCACCAGCGCGAAAAAGGGAAAAGTGATGGCGAGGATGGTCAGCATGGGAGCGACATTGTAGCCTGTCCCCTCCCATTTTTTCCTCAGGGTAATGGCCGGGCCGGCACGCGCTTTTCATCCGGCCCAAGCCCGCCGCCGTGGCCGCCGCGTCTGTCGACCCGGGGGCGCCAGACGCGGCGGCTCGCCGCTACTGCTGGCGCTGCTGCGGTTGCTGTTGCTGCTGCTGCGGTTGCTGTTGCTGCTGCGGTTGCTGCCGTTGCTGGGTATTGGTACTGCCGGTATTGCCGCCGCCGCTGGCGCCCGAGGCGCCGGTGCCGGAAGCGGTGCCCGAGGCGTCCCCTCGCATCGCGCTTTGCAGTTGCTGCACCGTGCTCAGATGCTCATCGACCACCGGCTGCAAACGCGCGGCCAGTGCCTTCAGATCGGGATCGGTGGCGCGCGACTGCACCCGCTGCAACAGGCTATGGGTTTTCTTATGGTCGCTCACTCCGCTTTGCGCCACGTAGCTGCGGTCGAACGACGGGCCCGACGCCATCGCGTTCAGCTTTTGCCCCATTTTCTGGTGCTTGCGGTCCGTCTCGCTCGGCAGCGTCACGCCCTTCGCTTGCGCCAGTTGCTGCAAGTCTTGCAGCGCCCGCGTGTGATCGTCGATCATCTGCTGGGCGAAATTGCGCACCTGGTCGTTCCGGGTTTTGCTCTGCGCGATGCGGGCGGCCTCGATTTCGGCCAGATTGGCCTGCGCCATTTCGACCATCAGCTTTTTGTCGGTGCGGCTGACCGTGGTGTTGGTCGACTGCGAAGTGGCGCCACCCTGCGTAGTCTGCGCCCCCTGGCCGCTTTGCGTGCCGGTGGAGGGGTACTGCGTCGATTGGGCCGACGCGACGCTCGCGCCAAACAGCAGGGCAATCGCCGACATGCCAGCCGCCCGCTTCCATGTTCTCGCCTTGGACATATTGCTTCTCCCATCAAATGGAATCATGCGAGGCGGGACTCCGCCGCGCGCCAGTGGAGATTTTTTGACAAGGGGCGCAATCACAAAGTTCGCCGCACCGCGCCGGCCTGTTCGGCGTCGCGCGGCGCCGATACCGGCGTCATGAAAATACGAAAGGCCGCAATGCGGCCTTTCGCCGGGGCGCCCCGGGGGCCTGTTTCGATGCCTATTTCGGCATCAACTGGGCGCGGATTTCGCCGCCCGGATAGGCCGCGCTATGCACATTCACATACAGCTTGCCGGCCATGAAACTGGCATATTGCGCATCGGTCAGGGTGGCGCCGACCGACACGGCGAACTCGGTGTCGGACACTTTCGTCAGCGGCACGACGACCGGGCCGTTGGCGCCGGCCGGCGCTTCGTGGATGTGGGCGGCGGTGGCCACCATGCCGGCGATGCTCACGCCGCCGCCCACCGATTTATCGGCCGCGACCCAGATCGTGCTGCGGCCGGTGGCGCTGCTGGTATTGGGCGGCACTTCCTGCGCGCCGCTGAGCGCGGTGCCCTTGCCCATGGTCGAACAGCCGCTGCCAAGCAATACGGCGCCGGCCAGCAGCGCCGAGAGCGCCAGTTTGCATCCCTGTGTCAATGTCTTCATGTCGCACCCCTATCGTCTGGATTTGGAATGGCGCCACCGGGAAAACACAACAGGGCAAGCGCCGCATTTGTTTTTTACCGAACAACGGCTCGACTATACACCGCTCTCAGCGGCGCGCTCTTCGGCACAGCCTGTCGTCTCCGGCGCCGGCGTCAGAGGCGAGCGATGACCTATTTGATGGAAGCGAAGCGTTCGATGTGAGGTTGCTCCCGATGCTCGGCTTGCCACAAGTCGTAATCGGCCTGGACCGCCAACCAGGTGCGGGCGCTGCCGATTCCGGCTCGTTCGAGCCGCACCGCCAAATCGGAACTGACCGGCGCGCGCCCATGCATGATGCGCGACAGCGTCTCGCGCGCCAGCCCGAGGCGCCGGGCCAGTTCCGTGGCGCTGATATTCAGCGCCGGCAAGACATCTTCAAGCAAGGTCTCGCCGGGATGGGGGGGATTGAACATTGCCATCGTGAACACCGTTTAATGATAATCGAGGTAATCGACCAGTTCGACGTCATGACCGACAAAGCGAAAGATGATGCGCCAATTGCCGTCGACC
>JACMLV010000148.1 GCA_014379395.1 Burkholderiaceae bacterium | reverse complement strand
TCGCGTCTGTCAGTGGGCGAATTCGGCCTGCGCGAGCAGGGCCGGGCCGCCCTCTTCCGCCACGGCGCCGGGGCCGGCGTCGGCGCCGATCAGGCCGAAGCGCTTCAGGTGGGTGCGTAGGATGTTGCGGCTGATGCCCAGCGTCTTGGCCGTCTGCACCTGGTTCTGGTGGCAGCTGGCGAAGGCGGTCAGGATCACGCTTTCCTCGATGGTGTCGAACAGGGCCGGCTCGCCGTTGTCGATCAACTCGCCGATCAAGGCTTGCAGGCGCAGCAGCGTCGTCGACGCGGCCGGCGTGGCCGTTGGCGCGGCGGCCACGGCGCGCGGCGCCTCGTCGCCGCGCGCGCCGCAATGCTTGCGGTGCAGCGCGCCGACCAGTTTCAAATCGTCCTCCTCGATCACGCCGGCACGGCAGACGATCAGCGCGTAGTGGATGACGTTTTCCAGCTCGCGGATATTGCCCGGCCACTCGTAGCCGAGCAGCGCCTCTTGCGCGCCGGGCGACATGGTGACGTCGCGCAGGCGCAGCTTGTCGCCGTAAGTGCCGATGAAGTGGCGCGCCAGCGGCAGGATGTCGCCCGGCCGGCCGCACAGCGGCGGCAGGTTGATGACCGCCACGCTGAGCCGGTAATACAGGTCGGAGCGGAAACGCTCGGCGTCGATCGCCTTGTGCAGGTCGACGTTGGTGGCCGCCACCAGGCGCACGTCGAGCGCGACCGGGCGGCGCGAGCCGAGCCGCACCACCTGCCGCTCCTGCAGCACGCGCAGCAGCTTCACTTGCAGCGCCATCGACAGGTCGCCGATCTCGTCGAGGAACAGGGTGCCGCCGTTGGCCGCCTCGAACCAGCCGGAGCGGGCCTGGGTGGCGCCGGTGAAGGCGCCGACCTCGTGGCCGAACAACTCGGCGTCGATCAGGGTTTCACTGAAGGCGCCGCAATTGACGGCCACGAACGGCCCGGGCCGCCCGCTCAAGGTGTGGATGTGGCGCGCCACCAACTCCTTGCCGGTGCCGGTCTCGCCGATGACCAGCGCGGTGGCGTCGCTGCGGGCGATGCGCTCGACCTGTTGCAGCAACTCGACCGAGCGCGGGTCGTGAAACAGCAGCGCCTTGGCGCGGATCGACAGGGCCATGCCCTGCGAATCGGGAAAGGTAAGTAGTTTGTTCACGCGGATTTCCCCAGTTATGTTTTTTGCAGAATAGCCGCTGGGGATCGGCGCTGAAAACGAATGATTCCGACGAACGATATGCAAATCGTGGTGAAAGTGTCACCAACGGACCCCGGAAAAACCCGGGGCGGGCAGGCCGCTGCTTTGATTTGGCGCCTCGGGGTTGTAGGGGGGCGGGGCCGCCGAGGCACCGCTCTTGTGCCCACGCGGATGCATGCGCCGCATGGGCGAAAAACCACTGCCACGGCAGCCCGCCCACCCTGCGATTCGCGCCTTAGTTGGTCGCGAAGCAATACAACAACCCGGCGCCGCCGGTCGCCACCAGGTTGTCCTGGCCGCAGCCGCGGCTCTGGTGGGTCGAGTTCCACGAGGTGTTGCCGCCGCCGGTGCGGTCGAAGTGGCCGACCGCCGCCGAGCCGGTCGGTGCGCTGCTGGTGAAATTGCTGCAAGTGTGGTCGGCGCTGTCGGTGAAGGCGCGCCCGTCCGGCTGCGAGCCGGTCAGGATGTCGTGCTGGTTCGGCGTGTCGCCATTGCCCTTGACGGTCTGGTTCTTCTCGGTCAGCGCGGTCGAGCGGCTCAGGTTGCTGCCCAGGCGCGCCGCCTCGTGCGTGTCGCCGTGCAGGTGGGCCAGGTCCTTGGCCACCACCACGCCGCGCGCGTTGTGCCACGGCCCCTGGCCGATGCGGTCGCGCGCGTTCACGG
>JACMLV010000147.1 GCA_014379395.1 Burkholderiaceae bacterium | reverse complement strand
GACGGCGTCGTTGGTGGTGCCGGTCTTGCCGGCGATGTCGCCGCGGCCGAGCTTGGCCGCCGCCGCGCCGGTGCCGCTGCGCGTGACTTCGCGCAGCATGCTGTCCATCACGAAGGCGTTGCGCGGGTCGAGCGCGCGGGCGCTTTCCTGTTCCGGCTGGGGCGGCTTGGTTTCGGCGATGACGCCGCCGCGCGCGTCGACGATGCGGGCGATCAGGTAGGGCTCGACGCGGAAGCCGCCGTTGGCGAACACGGCGTAGGCGCCGGCCATTTGCAGCGGCGTGACGCTGCCGGTGCCCAGCGTGAGCGTCAGGTTGTTCGGTTGGCGGGCCGGGTCGAAGCCGAATTTTTCAAGGAAATCGTGGGTGTAGGACACGCCGATCGAGCGCAGGATGCGCACCGAGATGACGTTCTTCGACTGCGCCAGCGCGCGCCGCATGCTGATCGGGCCGTCGTACACGCCGTCGTCGTTTTGCGGCGCCCAGTCGGCGCCTGCGCCGGCGCCGCCCAGGGCCAACGGCGCGTCGTTGATCAACGTGCCCGGCGACATGCCTTTTTCCAGCGCGGCCGAGTAGACGAAGGGTTTCATCGACGAGCCGGGCTGGCGCCAGGCCTGGGTCACGTGGTTGAACTGCTGCAAGTTGAAGTCGAAGCCGCCGACCAGCGCGCGGTAGGCGCCGGTCGCCGCGTCGAGCGAGACGAAGGCGGCCGCCACCTGCGGCACCTGCGAGATGGCCCAGTTCTGCCTGGCGTCCTGGATGATGCGCACCACCGCGCCGGGGCGCAGCTTGACGGCCGCCTTGGCGTTGGCGCCAAGGGCGCCGGCGGCCAGGCGCAGGCCTTCGGCGCCGATTTCGATGTCGTTGCCGTCCGCCGTTTGCAGCTTGACCAGCTTGGGCGAGGCGGCGGTGACGACGGCGGCGATCAGGCGGTCGCTGGCGGGGCGTTTTTGCAGCGCGTCCTCGATGGCGTCGTCGCGCTGGTCCGGGTCGCCCGGCAGGTCGATGAAGGCTTCCGGGCCGCGGTAGCCGTGGCGCTGGTCGTAGGCCAGCACGTTGCGCCGCACCGATTCGTAGGCCGCGTCCTGGTCGGCCTTCAGGATGGTCGTGTAGACCTTGATGCCCTTGGTGTAGGTTTCTTCCTTGAACTGGGCGTAGACGGCCTGGCGCGCCAGTTCGGCCACGTATTCGGCGTGCGTCTCGAAGCCCTGGCCGCGGCTGCTGATGCGCAGCGGCTCGGCCAGCGCCTGCTGGTACTGGGCGGCGCTGATGAAATCAAGGTCGCGCAGGCGCTTGAGCACCATCTCTTGGCGTTGCTTGGCGCGCTTGGGGTTCGAGATCGGGTTGTGGCGCGCCGGATTTTGCGGCAGGCCGGCCAGCATCGCCGTCTCCGCGATCGAGAGCTGCTTGAGCGACTTGCCGAAGTAGGTCCGCGCCGCGCTGCTGAAGCCGAAGGAGCGCTGGCCGAGGTAGATCTGGTTCATGTACAGCTCGAGGATCTGGTCCTTGTCGAGCGCCGCTTCGATCTTGTAGGCCAGCATGACTTCGGCCAGCTTGCGCGAGACCACCTTCTCGCGCGTGAGGAAGAAGTTGCGCGCCACCTGCATCGTGATGGTCGAGGCGCCTTGGCGGAAGCGGCCCCCCAGGTTCGAGCGCGCCGCGCCCAGCGCGCGGATGTAGTCGATGCCGCCGTGCTGGTAGAAGCGCGCGTCCTCGATGGCCAGCAGCGCCTTTTTCATCATGTCGGGCACCTCGGCGATCGGCACGAAGTCGCGGTGCTCCTCGCCGAATTCGCCGATCAAGGCCTCGTCGGCGGTGTAGACGCGCAGCGGAATCTTCGGCTGGTAGTCGGTGACGGCGTCGAGCGCGGGCAGGTTCGGGGCGACGAACAGCAGCAGGTAGCCGGCCAGCAGGGCGCCGGCGAGCGCGGCGGCGGCCGCGAGGGCGATCAGGATGCGCATAAGGGGGAACGGAAAGGGGGATGGGCGGAGCCGAAACGGGAGGCGGTCAAAACGCGATTCTCATGGTGGTGCGTGGCACGGGTCGTCAATTATAGACCAGAGCATTTGCGGCGCACGCGACAGTACGGCGTGGCCGCTGCGCGGGCCGGTGGAAACGTCCGGGCGCCGGCCCGGCCGCGATTGTGCCGTCCATCGGCGCTTTTCAGCCCCGGCGCCTTGTGCGATAGTGGTCGAAGAACGCGCCGGGCGCCAGTCCGGCGGGTTTATCGTGCCCACGCCGTGCGCGCATCCGCGTGGGCACGATAAACCCGTGCCCACCCTACTCGGCATTATCACTAACCGCCCACTTTTTCAGGAGCCGCCATGCCCAAAGACGCCAGCCCGGACGCCGTGCGCCCGTACATTCCCGCCGAGGCGCAATTGCCGGAACTGACCCTGCGCGCGCTGCTCATGGGCGTGATCCTCGGCATGGTGTTCGGCGCCTCGTCGCTGTACCTGGTGCTCAAGGTCGGGCTGACGGTGAGCGCCTCGATTCCGGTGGCGGTGATCGCCATCACCCTGTTCGGGCTCGCCAAAAAGGCCGGCGGGCGCGACGCCTCGATCCTGGAAAACAGCATCACGCAGACGGCCGGCTCGGCCGGCGAGTCGATCGCCTTCGGCCTCGGCGTGACGATGCCGGCGATCCTGATCCTCGGCTTCGATCTGGAGATTTCGCGCGTGATGCTGGTCGGCGTGCTGGGCAGCCTGCTCGGCATCCTGATGATGATTCCGATGCGCCGCACGATGGTGGTCGACCAGCACAAGGAACTCAAATTCCCCGAGGGCACCGCCTGCGCCGAGGTGCTCAAGGCGGCCGCCACGGACGAATCGCGCCTGGCCGCCGGCGAGAGCATCGAGAAGGAGTCGGCCGCCGCGCGCGACGCGCGCCGCCGCGCCGCCATCATCTTCGGCGGCTTCGGCGTCGGCCTGCTCTATAAAGTGTTCAACGTCTCGTTCAAGGGCTGGAAGGACACGCCGGGCGTCGGGTTCGGCGCGCCGCTCAAGGGCGGCTCGATCGGCGCCGAGGTCTCGCCCGAATTGCTCGGCGTGGGCTACATCATCGGCCCGAAGATCGCCGCGACGATGGCGGCCGGCGGCGTGCTGTCGTATCTGGTGCTGATCCCGATGATCAAGTTCTTCGGCGAACAGCTGGACGTGGTGCTGGCGCCGGGCACAAAGCTGATCAGCGAAATGACGCCCAACAACATCCGCGGCGCCTACGTGCTCTACATCGGCGCCGGCGCGGTCGCGGCCGGCGGCCTGATCAGCCTGGCGCGCGCGCTGCCGATGATCTGGAGCAGCCTGGTCGAAGGGCTCAAGGACTTCCGCGGCGGCGCGGCCGTCCGCCCGTCGCTGCTCCGCACCGAGCGCGACCTCCCGATGAAGGTCGTGCTGTTCGGCGTGCTGGCGCTGATCG
>JACMLV010000015.1 GCA_014379395.1 Burkholderiaceae bacterium | reverse complement strand
GGAAGTCGGCCGCCACCGGCGCCGCCGGACGCTCGTAGGTCGGCGCCAGCGAGCAGCCGGCCAGGGCGCCGGCGAGCAGCAGCGAGGCCGGCGCGCAGATGCGTTGAATGCGTTGTTTAGTCATGTTTGGTCTCCGCTGGCAGGTCGAGTTCGTGCGCGGCCAGGCGGCGCTGGCGTTCGCTGCCCTTGAAGATCTTGCGCACGACGACGAAAAACACCGGCACGAAGAACACCGCGAGCACGGTGGCGGTGATCATGCCGCCCATCACGCCGGTGCCGATGGCGCGCTGGCTGGCCGAGCCGGCGCCGGTGGCGACCACCAGCGGCAGCACGCCGAGGATGAAGGCGAGCGAGGTCATGATGATCGGCCGGAAGCGCAGGTGCACCGCCTCCAGCGTGGCCTCGATCAGGCCCTTGCCCTGGGCTTGCAGGTCCTTGGCGAACTCGATGATCAGGATCGCGTTCTTGGCCGACAGGCCGATGATGGCGATCAGGCCGACCTTGAAGTAGACGTCGTTGGGCAGGCCGCGCAGGGTCGCGCCGAGCAGCGCGCCGAGCACGCCGAGCGGCACCACCAGCAGCACCGCGATCGGGATCGTGCCGCTTTCATAGAGCGCGGCGAGCACCAGGAAGGCCGCCAGCATGGACAGCGCGAACAGCGCCGGCGCCTGCGAGCCGGAGGTTTTTTCTTCCAGCGACTGGCCGGTCCATTCGATGCCGAAGCCGGGCGGCAGCTGGGCCGCCAGGCGTTCCAGCTCGTCCATCGCCTCGCCGCTGCTGCGCCCCGGCGCGGCGTCGCCCGACAGCTTCATCGACGGGTAGCCGTTGTAGCGCACCAGTTGCACCGGTCCGACCGTCCAGCGCGATTTGGCGAAGGAGGAGAACGGCACCATCGTGCCGCTGCTGCTGCGCACGTTCAGTTGCAGGATGTGCTCCGGCTGCAGGCGCTCGGGCGCGTCGGCCTGCAGGATCACGCGCTGCTGGCGGCCGGCGCTGGCGAAGTCGTTCACATAGGACGAGCCGAGCGCGTTCGAGAGCATGCTGTTGATGTCGGCGAAGCCGACCCCGAGCGCGCTGGCCTTGTCGCGGTCGATCTCCAGGCGCAGCTGCGGCGCGTCCTCCAGCCCCTCGGGCCGGGTGCCTTTTAATATCGCGCTCTTGGCGGCCAGGCCGAGCAGCTGGTTGCGCGCCGCCAGCAGGGCGTCGTGGCCGAGCGCGGCGCGGTCCTGCAGGCGCGCGGTGAAGCCGGTGGCGTTGCCCAGTTCGCGGATCGGCGGTGGGCTGAGCGGGAAGATGACGGCGTCGGCGATGCCCGACAGGGCGCCGAAGGCGCGCCCGGCGATGGCGGTGGCCGACTGCTCGGGGCCGCGCTCGCTCCAATCGATCAGCGGCACGAACACCAGGCCGGCGTTCTGGCCGTTGCCCGAGAAGCTGAAGCCGGCCACGCCGATGGTGCGCGCGACCGCCGGCTGCTTGCGGAAGTAGTCCTCGACCTGGGCCAGCACGGCGCGCGTGCGGCTGGTCGAGGCGCCGGCCGGCAGCTGCACGTTGGTCAACAGGTAGCCCTGGTCCTCGTTGGGCAGGAAGGACGACGGCAGGCGCTGGTAGAGCAGGCCGACGACGACCAGGATGGCGCCGAAGATCAGGAGGAAGCGCGTGGTGCGCGTCAGGATCTTCGCGATCACGCCCTGGTAGCTGGTCGCGGTGCGGTGGAAGCCGCGGTTGAACCAGCCGTAGAAGCCGCCCTTGTCAATGTGGTGGCCGGCTTCGACCGGTTTCAGGATGGTCGCGCACAGGGCCGGCGTCAGGGTCAGCGCCATCAGCGCCGAGAACGCCATGGCCGACACCATCGACAGCGAGAACTGGCGGTAGATCGCGCCGACCGCGCCGCCGAAGAAGGCCATCGGGATGAACACGGCGATCAGCACCAGCGTGATGCCGACGATGGCGCCGGTGATCTGGCCCATCGCCTTCCTGGTCGCGTCGCGCGGCGACAGCCCTTCCTCGCTCATGATGCGCTCGACGTTCTCGACCACGACGATGGCGTCGTCGACCAGGATGCCGATCGCCAGCACCATGCCGAACATGGTCAGCACGTTGATCGAATAGCCGAAGATCTGCATCGCGGCGAAGGTGCCCATCAGCGCGATCGGCACGACGATGGTCGGAATCAGGGTGTAGCGGATGTTTTGCAGGAACAGGTACATCACCAGGAACACCAGCAGCACCGCCTCGAGCAGGGTCTTGACCACCTCCTCGATCGAGATCTTGACGAACAGCGAGGTGTCGTAGGGGATCGTGTATTTGACGCCGGGCGGGAAGTACTTCGCCAGCTGGTCCATCCGGGCGCGCACCGCGTCGGCCGTTTGCAGCGCGTTGCCGGTCAGGGATAGCTGCACCGCGATGGCCGAGAACGGCTCGCCGTTGAGGCGCGCGCTGACGCCGTAGCTCTGGCCGCCGAGCTCGATGCGCGCCACGTCGGCCAGGCGCGCGACCGAGCCGTTCGGATTGGCGCGCAGGACGATCTGGCCGAACTCCTCGGGCGAGGAGAGCTGGCCGCTGACCACCACCGGCGCCGAATAGGTCTGCTGGGACGGGGCCGGCAGGTCGCCCAGCGTGCCGGACGTGACCTGCGCGTTCTGGGCGCGGATCGCGGCGGCGACGTCGGCCATGGTGAGCTTGAGGCCGACCAGCTTGGCCGGGTCGATCCAGATGCGCATCGCGCGCTCGGTGCCGAACAGCTGCGCCTGGCCGACGCCGGGCACGCGCTTGATCTCGTTGACCACGTTGCGCGCCATGTAGTCGCCCAGCGCCACCGGATCGAGCTTGCCGCCCTCGGACGACAGGCCGACGAACATCAGGATGTTGCTGCGCGCCTTGTTGACCTGCACGCCCTGCTGCGCGACGGCCAGCGGCAGGCGCGACTCGACCCGCTTGATGCGGTTTTGCACGTCGACCGCGGCCAAGTCGGGATTGACGCCCGGCTTGAAGGTGACGGTGATCGTCACCTGGCCGTTGGCCTCGCTTTGCGATTCGACGTATTGCAGGCCGTCGGCGCCGTTCATCTCCTGCTCGATGACGCTGGTGACGGCGTCGTCGAGCACCTGCGCGGTGGCGCCGGGGTAGATGGCGGTGACGACGATGGACGGCGGCGCGATGGTCGGGTACTGCGCCACCGGCAGCTGGGTGATCGCCAGTGCCCCGCCGAGCAGGATGAAGAGCGCGATGACCCACGCGAAGACGGGACGATCGATGAAGAACTTGGCCATCTGAACTCCCTGTGATTATTTGGCGGCGGCCGCTGCTGCGGGCTTGACGGCGGCCGCGGCCGGGGCCGCGGTTGGCGCGTCGGCCGGATTTTTCCACGGCACCGGATTGACGACGCTGCCCGGCTTGGCCTTTTGCAGCCCCTCGACGATGATCCGCTCGCCGCCCTTCAGGCCGGACGACACGATCCACTGGTTGCCCTGCGCGGTGTCGGCGGTGACCGGGCGCGGCGCGACTTTGTTGTCGGCGCCGACCACCATCACGGACGAACCCTCGGGGCTGCGCACCACCGCTTGCTGCGGCACCGTGATGGCCGCCTCCTTGACGCCTTGTTCGAGGCGGGCGCGCACGTACATGCCGGGCAGCAGGACCCGGTTCGGGTTCGGGAATTCGGCCCGCATCGACACCGCGCCCGAGCTCTCGTCGACGGCGATATCGGAAAACAGCAGCTTGCCCGCCTGCGGATAGGGCAGGCCGTCCTCGGTGAGCAGGGTGACGCGGGCGGCGCCCTTGGCGGCGCTCTTGATCTGGCCGGCGGCCAGCGCGCGTTGCAGGCGCAGCAGCTCGGCCGACGACTGGGTGATGGTGACGTAGACCGGGTCGAGCTGGGCGATGGTGGCCAGCGGCGTGGCTTCGCCCTGGCCGACCAGCGCGCCCTCGGTGACCAGCGCGCGGCCGATGCGTCCGCCGATCGGCGCGGTGACGGTGGCGTAGCCGAGCGTCAGGCCGGCGTTCAGGCGCGCCGCCTGGGCGGTGGCCAGATCGGCGCCGGCCTGCTTCTGGGCGGTGGCGGCGTCGTCGTACTCCTGGGCGCTGACGGCGCCGGCGTCGAGCAACGGCTTGTAGCGCTTGACCTTCAGGCTGGCCTGGGCCAGGTTGGCCTCGGCCTTCTGCACCGCCGCCTGCGCGCTCTCATAGCTGGCCTTGAAGCTGGCGGGGTCGATGCGGAACAGCACTTCGCCGGCCTTGACCTCGCCGCCCTCCTTGAACACGCGCTGGAGCACGATGCCGGGCGTGCGCGCGCGCACTTGCGCGGTGCGCGAGGCTTCGACCCGGCCCGGCAGCTCGGCTTGCAGCGTCAGCGGTGCGGCCGCCACG
>JACMLV010000146.1 GCA_014379395.1 Burkholderiaceae bacterium | reverse complement strand
TGGCGATCACCAGTGGCAAAATGCCCGCCGGCATGGCGGCCTGCACGATGATCACGCGTTTCAAGTCGTCCGAGCAGGGCAAAAATTTGGCAATCACCAATCTGTTGCAGGACGAGACGGAGATGCCGGTGACGCGCTCGATCCATCTGGTCGACCAGCTGCGCATGCTGTCGCAGCGCCTCGTCAAGATCTACATGCTGCAGCAGTGGAAGGTCGACAACGCCGCGCTGCGCGGCGAGGCCGAGCGGGTGCAGAAGGAATTCGTTGGCGTGCTCGCGCGCATGCAGCAGCGCGTCCACAACGCCGCGCTGCGCGCCGAACTCGACAGCATCGGCCTGCAATGGGATTGGCTGCACACCGTGCTGCTCACCGAGGGCGCCGAATCGTTCCGCCTGATCATGGCCGAGGGCGGCGAGGCGGTGTTGGAGCTGGCCGATCAGGTCACCCGCATGTATCAGCAACCCGCCCCTTAATCGAGTTTCCGGCGTCCGTTTTCCGGCGCCCGCTTCCAGCATTTCCAGGAGAGATCATGTCCATCGACCGCCGCCAGTTCCTGCAGGCCGCCGCCACCCTCGGCGCGGTCAGCGCCGTGCCCGCTTCGCTGGCCGCCGTCGCCCAGCTGAAGGAGCGCAAGATCGAGCTGACGGCGTCGGCCTTCACGGCCGCGCTCGATCCGGGCAGCGCGCAGCGCACCGGCGTCTGGGGTTTCAATGAGCAATTTCCCGGCACGGTGCTGCGCTTCAAGCGCGGCGAGCGGCTCCATGCGACCTTGACGAACCGCTTGCCGCAGGCCACCGCCGTGCACTGGCACGGGCTGCGCGTGCCGAACGCGATGGATGGCGTGCCGCAGGTCACGCAAGACCCGGTCGCGCCCGGCGCCAGTTTCGATTACCGCTTCGATCTGCGCGATTCCGGCACCTTCTGGTATCACCCGCACCAGTCCAGTTTCGAGCAGGTGCCGCGCGGCATGTACGGCGCCTTGATCGTCGAGGAGGACAAGCCGCCGGTGGTCGACCGCGAGGAGCTCTGGGTGCTGTCGGACATCAAGCTCGACGAGCAGCGCCAGCAGGTCGAGGATTTCGGCCGCATCCGCGACATCGCCAACGATGGGCGGCTCGGCAACCAGGTGCTGGTCAACGGCCACGTGGCGGGATCGGAGCGCATCATCGAGGTGCGCGCCGGCGAGCGCTTGCGCCTGCGCCTGATCAACGCGGCCTCGGCGCGCTTTTTCAAGCTCGCCATCGAGGGGCACGACGCGCGCGTCATCGCCTACGACGGCCACGGCGTGACGCCGCACGCCTTGCCCAAGGGCGGCTTGCCGCTGGGGCCGGGCATGCGCGTCGACCTGATCATCGATTGCCTGCGCGAGCCGGGGCAAAGCTTCGCGCTGAGCGATTCCGGGCGCACTGCGACGGCGGCCACCAGCCTGCTCGGCAAGCTGGCGTACACGCCGCAAAAGGCGCTGCGCGGCAAGGCGTTGACGACGCCGATCGCGTTGGCGCCGAACCGCATCGCCGAGCCCAATCTGGCCAAGGCGGTCGAGCATTTCATCCTGTTCCAGGGCGGCATGCGCGGCGCGCCGGTGATCGGCATGATCGACGGCAAGCCCTCGCGCATCCAGTCGATCATGGCCGAGCAGGGCCTGGCCTGGACCATGAACTACAACGCCGAGCACGAGCACGCGCTGACGCACGAGCCGATGCTGTACCTGAAAAAGGGGCAGAGCGTGAAGCTGCGCATGGTCAACGAAACCGATTTCACGCATCCGATGCATCTGCACGGCCACGTGTTCAGGGTGCTGGCCGTGGACGGCGTGGCGAGCCCGCATCGCGAGTGGCGCGACACCGTCATCATGGGGCCGCGCCAGAGCGTCGACGTCGCCTTCGTGGCGGACAATCCGGGCGAGTGGATGTACCACTGCCACATCCTCGACCATTCGGCCGGCGGCATGATGGGCACCATCGCCGTCGAATAAGCCGGCGATTCCGCCGCCTGCGCGGGCTCGCAAGACCAAAAAATCGTAGGGTGGGCGGGGTCGCCCACCCTACGGAAAATGACCATCCTCCGCTGTTTCAAGTCGGTCGCAGAACGCTATCCGGCGATCTCGCGCAGGTCGGCCAGAGGCGCCTGGCCGAACTTTTCACTGAGCAGGTAGTCGACCAGCCGGCGCGCGCAATCCTCGGGTGCGCTGAGCTGCCGCTCGCGTTTCAGGGCGTCGAATTTTTCCCGCAGCGGAAACTGGTCCAGCGTCGCGGCGCGGATCTCGGCCTGCATTTCCGTGTCGATCACGCCCGGCGCCAGCGCGCAGATGCGCAGGCCCGGCGCGCCGTCCAGCGCCGCCGCCCGCGCATGCATGTCCAGCGCGGCCTTGGTCGCGCCGTAAACGCTCCAGCCGGGAACGGGATTGCGTCCCGCGCCGCTGGATACGTGCAGGATGCGTTTGTCGGCGGCATCGCTGGCCTTGATCGTGGCCGCGCTCAGCATCATCGGCGCGGCGACGTTCAGCGCGACCGCGCGCGCGATCGCGGCCGGCTCGTGCGCGGCGAGCGGGCCGACCGGTTGCAGCATGCCGGCGTTGTTGATGAGCAGCACGCCGCGGGCGCCGGCCAGAAAGCGCGGCAGGGCGTCGCCGGCCAGCCAGTTCGCCAGCGCGGCGCAGTCGGACAGGTCGAGCGCGACTTGTTGCAGCGTGTCGGGAAAGCTCGCGCCCAGTTCGGCGTTGTGCGCGCGCGCCAAGCCCAGCAGCGCAATGCCGCGCCCGAGCAGGTCGGCGGCGATGGCCGCGCCCAATCCGCGCGTGTGTCCGGTCAGGATGGCTTTCATGATTCAACCTCGAAGTTAAAGAAACAAATCCGGCAAGCCCGGCGCGGCCGCTATTGGGCCGCGCCGGGCTAATGCCGTTCAGTTAAGGGGGGGGAAGTAGGGTGGGCACCGCTTTTGTGCCCACGCTGTCGTGCTTCCGCGTGGGCACAAAAGCGTGCCCACCCTACTCAGCCATTGAGGGCCGCGCGCCTTAACTGAACGGCATTACCGCGCCGGGCCCTTTCCATTATGCCGGATGGGCAACATCGACCTCGTTCAAGGCCTCGATCAGCTGGCCCGCCACCAGCGCCGACGATTGCGGATTTTGCCCGGTGATGAGCATGCCGTCGCGCACGGCGAACGGCTGCCAGTTGGCGGCGCCCTCGAAGCGCGCGCCCAGTTCGCGCAGGCGGCTCTCCAGCGCGAACGGCACGACGTCGGTCAGTCCGGCCGCCGCTTCTTCGGCGTCGGTGAACGAGTTGACGCGCTTGCCTTCGACGATCGGATGGCCGTCGGGGCGCTTGGCCGACACCAGCCCGGCCGCGCCGTGGCAGACCGAGGCGATCGGCTTGCCGGACGCGAACGCCTCCTCGACGGCGCGGGTGACGCCGACGTCGTGCGGCAGGTCCCACATGGTGCCGTGGCCGCCCGGGAAGAACATCGCGTCGAATTCGGCGACGTCGGCCTCGCCGGCGACCAGGGTGGCGCCGGCCTTGCTCTGGGCCAGCTCGTCGCCCAGGAAGCGCTCGATCAGGGCGTCGTTCTGGCCGCGCGGCTTGATGCTGGCCGGATCGAACGGCACCGCGCCGCCCTTCGGCGAGGCGATCTCGACGTCGATGCCGGCGTCGATCAGCGCGTAATAGGGTACGACCAGTTCTTCGGCCCAGACGCCGGTCGGCTTGTGGCTCTCGCCCATCAGGGCGTTGCAGGTGGTGATGATTAAGACGCGGCGGTTCATGGCGATTCCTTTCAAATGAAACTACATAAAAATACGATTGCGGGGGAGTAAAACGGTTCCTGCGGCGGTGCTAGGTTTGCGACGTCGGTTATGACGCGGCGACGACGTGGGCCGGGCAGTCGCCGCCGGCTTCCTCTTCTCGGCGGTCGAGCCAGCCCGCCAGCGTGGTCAGGCCGAGCGCGCCGATGACGACCAGGGCGCCGATCCACGGCGTCGCCATCAGGCCGAGGTGGGCGACGATCAGGCCGCCGCCCCAGGCGCCGCCGGCGATGCCGAGGTTGAAGGCGGCGATGTTCAGGCCGGAGGCCACGTCGACCGCCTGCGGGGCGTCGCGCTCGGCGCGCCCCACCACATACACTTGCAGGCCGGGCACGTTGCCAAACGCCACGGCGCCCCAGACCAGCACGGTGGCCAGCGCGCTCCAGGCGTTGGCGGCGGTGAAGGTCAGCGCGAACAGCACCAGCGCCAGCAGGGCGAACACAATTTGCAGCGCGCGGATCGGGCCTTTGCGGTCGGCCAGCCGGCCGCCCCAGATGTTGCCGAAGGCGACCGAGACGCCATACACCAGCATCACCAGGCCGACGCTGGCGGCCGAGAAGCCGGACACGTCCTGCAGGATCGGCGCCAGATAGGTGAAGGCGACGAAGGTGCCGCCGTAGCCGAGCGCGGTCATCGCGTAGACCAGCAGCAGGCGCGGCTTTTTCAGCACGGCGAGCTGGGTCGGCAGGGATGCCGGGGTGCCGGCGGCGATGTCGTGCGGCACCAGGATCGCGCTGCCGATGAAGGCGATCACGCCCAGCGCCGAGACGGCGAGAAAAGTCGCCTGCCAGCCGAAGCTTTGGCCGATGAAGGTGCCAAGCGGCACGCCGGTCACCAGCGCCACCGTCAGCCCGGTGAACATCAGCGCGATCGCGCTGGCCGCCTTGTCCTTCGGCACCAGGCTGGTGGCGATCGTCGAGCCGATCGAGAAGAACACGCCGTGCGCCAGGCCGGTCAGCACGCGCGCGGCGACCAGCGCCTCGTAGCCGGGCGCCATCCAGGCGATCAGGTTGCCGACCGTGAACAGGGCCATCAGGCCGAGCAGCAACTGCTTGCGCGGCACGCGGCCGGTCAGGGCGGTCAGCACCGGCGCGCCGACGGCCACGCCGAGCGCGTACAGGCTGACCAGCAGGCCGGCCGAGGGCACCGACACGCCGAGGCTGGCGGCGATGGTGGGGATCAGGCCGACGATGACGAACTCGGTCGTTCCGATGGCGAAGGCGCTCAGCGTGAGCGCCCAGAGTGCGAGGGGCATGGTGGGCTTCCTTGTCGATGAAAAGATGCC
>JACMLV010000145.1 GCA_014379395.1 Burkholderiaceae bacterium | reverse complement strand
CTGCTCGGCGCCGCCGCCGAGGCGCCGCCGCCGGTCAACACGCTGGCGCTGCCCCTGATCGGCCGGGTCGCCGCCGGCTCGCCGATCCTGGCGCAGGAAAATCTGGAGGCCAGCTACAACGTCGATCCGGCCCTGTTCTCGGCCAAGCCGGACTTCCTGCTCAAGGTGCGCGGCTGGTCGATGCGCGACGCCGGCATCATGGACGGCGACCTGCTGGCGGTGAAAAAAGTCGACAGCGTCAAGAACGGCCAGATCGTGGTGGCGCGCATCGGCGACGACGTCACCGTCAAGCGCTACAAGAAGACCGGCGCCGTGGTCGAGCTGCTGCCGGAAAACCCGGACTTCAAGGTGATCCGGGTCGCTCCCTCCGACGAATTCGTGATCGAGGGGTTGGCGGTCGGCTTGATGCGCAGCTGGCACTGAGCCGATTCAAACAGCAGATGTGAAAACAGGCGCCGCGGCGCCTGTTTTGTTTTCCGCCACGCCGGACAACCCGGACGAGGTTCAGGCGGCGTCGAGCGCGCCGCGGAAGTCGGCCAGCAGGTCGGCCTCGTCCTCGATGCCGACCGAGACCCGGATCAGCGATTCGGCGATGCCCATCGAGGCGCGGCGCTCCGGCCCCATCTCGAAGAAGATCGTGTGCGCCACCGGGATCACCAGGGTGCGGGTGTCGCCCAGGTTGCTCGCCGGGATCGCCAGTCGCAGGCGGTTCAGGAAGTCGAAGCAGTCGATGCCGTCCCTGAGCTCGAAGCTGAGCAGCGAGCCGCAGTGGCGGAACAGTTCGCACGACAGCGCGTGCTGCGGATGCGATTGCAGTCCCGGATAGTAGACCGCCGCCACGCGCGGATCGGCGTCGAGCATCTGCGCCAGCGCCAGCGCGTTGGCGCAGGTGCGCTCCATGCGCAGCGCCAGCGTTTCCGCGCCGACGGCGATGTGGTGCGCCGCCTCCGGCCCGAGCGAGGCGCCGAAGTCGCGCAAGCCCTTGGCGCGGATCTGGTTCATGCCCCACTGCGCCGGCGCCGCCTTTTTGTAGTTGGCGATGATGTTCGGGAACAGGTTCCAGTCGTAGTTGCCGGTGTCGGTCAGGCTGCCGCCCAGGGCGATGCCGTGGCCGCCGATCGACTTGGTCAGCGCGTTGACGACCAGGCCGGCGCCGACCGCCTTCGGACGGAACAGGTACGGCGTGGTCATCGTGTTGTCGACCACGTAGAGGATGCCGCGCGCCTGGCACAGCTCGCCGATGCGCTTGAGGTCGGCGACCTGGGTGCGCGGGTTGGCGATGGTTTCCACGAAAACGATGCGGGTCGCCGGCGTGATCGCCGCCTCGACCTGGGCGCAGTCGGTGGCGTCGACGAAGGACACGCCGACGCCCTGCCCGGCCACGGTCTGCCACAGGCTGTTGGTGTTGCCGAACAGGAAGGCGGACGAGACGACGTGGTCGCCGGCGCGCAGCAAGCCCTGGAACACGGCGCCAATCGCCGCCATGCCGGTGGCGAAGCAGAGGGTGGCGACGCCGTCCTCCATCTTGCTCACTTTGTCTTCCAGCGCGGCGACGGTCGGGTTGCCCTGGCGGCCGTAGCGGAAGCCCGGCTCCTTGCCCTGGAACACCGAGGCGAGCTGGCGCGCGTCGGTGTAGCCGAACGCGACCGAGGTGTGGATCGGCCGGTGCAGCGAGCCGTATTCGATCGCCTTGCGGCGGTCGTTATGCAAAATCGTGGTGGTGAAGCCGTAGTTTTTTTTGTCGCTCATGATTTCTG
>JACMLV010000144.1 GCA_014379395.1 Burkholderiaceae bacterium | reverse complement strand
TTTTATCAGTCGCAATCAGCGCGCAACACTACACTAGCGCGCCACCCGGTCGGCCTCCTCGCGCCGCGCCAGTTCGATCTCGCGCAGCACGGCATCGACGTCGGCCGGCGCGTCGGGCGCGGCGACCCGGCCCGTCAGCGGCGTGTCGACCGTCAGCAGGCCGGCCTGGTACAGGTTCCAGATCTCGGCGCCGTACTGGCTGCCCAGCAATTCGGGCGCGTGGAGGCCGAAGAAATTGGCCAGATTGCCCACGTCGCGCGCCAGCATCTGCGCCGCCACCGAGCTGCCGGCCGCGTCGATCGCCTGCGGCAAATCGATGATCACCGGGCCGTCGGCGTCGATCAGGATGTTGTACTCGGACAAATCGCCGTGGATCACGCCGGCGATCAGCATCAGCACCACCTGGCGCAAGATCGCGCCGTGAAAGCGCCGCGCCAGCTCGGGCGTCAGCGGCACGTCGTTCAGGCGCGGCGCGGCGTTGCCGTCGGCGTCGGTGAGCAGCTCCATCAACAGCACGCCGTCGAAACACACATAGGGCGTGGGCACCCGCACGCCGGCCGCGGCCAGCCGGTACAGGGCGTCCACTTCGGCGTTCTGCCAGACCTCCTCGGCCATTTTGCGCCCGTAGCGGGTGCCCTTCTCCATCGCCCGCGCCTGGCGGCTGTTTTTCACCCGGCGGCCCTCCTGATACGCCACCGCCTGGCGGAAGCTGCGTTCATTGGCCTCTTTATAGACCTTGGCGCAGCGCACCTCGGCGCCGCAGCGCACCACGTACACGAGCGCCTCCTTGCCGCTCATGAGCTGGCGCGTGACTTCGTCGACCAGGCCTTCGTCGACCAGGGGCTGGATTCTTTTCGGGGTTTTCATGGGAACTGCCGGACCGCGGCGGCAAGCCGCAGCCAACTTCGCTAAGTGAGGGAGGGGAAAATCGACGCCGTCCGGCGCGGCGCGATCGCCGGCCAAGCGCCGATGCGTTCAGAAACCTTGGTTTGACTAATTCGCTGCTTCGCGGCGCAGGGCGGCGCTCAGTTGATCGGCCAGCTCGGCCCAATCCGAATCCTCCAGCAGCGAGTCGCGCAGGAACGCGGCCTGGGTCGGCGTCCAGAACACGGCGTCGGGCAGTTCGACGGCCTCGTCGAGCGGGCTGTGGCGGGCCAGGAAGTCGCAAATGCCCGGTTCGTCATTCGGCAAGCCCAATTGGGCGAAGAGATCGCTGAAGCGATGTGATGGACTGTCCATGTCGTGACTCCTTTGACAACGTTGAGCGCGGTTCGCTTTCGCAAGTATATACAGATACATGTTGCGCTGGCGCAGAGGATGACCGCGCCGCCGGCCGCCGCCGCGCCGCTATGGCCGGTGATGCAGCACCGCGTTGCGGCGCGAATAGCCGAAATACACGGCCAGCCCGATCAGCAGCCAGATGCCGAAGGCGATCCAGGTGGTGGGGCTGAGGAAGGTCATCAGGGCCAGGCACAGCGCCACCGCCAGCCCCGGCACCACCGGCACGCCGGGGCAACGGAAGCCGCGGCGCAGATCGGGGCGCTTGTTGCGCAGCACGATGACCGCCACCGACACCAGGCAGAACGCGGCCAGCGTGCCGATGTTGATCAGCTCGGCCAGCACGCCCAGCGGCACCACGGCGCCGATCAGGCTGAAGACGATGCCGACCACCCAGGTGGCGAAGAACGGCGTGCCGAACTTCGGGTGCAGGGTCGAGAGCTTCTCGGGCAGCAGGCCGTCGCGCGACATGGCGAAGATGATGCGGGTCTGGCCATAGGTCATCACCAGGATCACGGTGGTCATGCCGAGGATGGCGCCGAGGTCGACGAAGCCGGCGACCCAGTTCTCGTTGGCGTACTGCAAGGCCAGCGAGACCGGATGGTCGACGCCGGCGAATTTCTGGAACGGCACGATGCCGGTCATGATCGCCGACACCAGCACGTACAGCACGGCGCACACGGCCAGGGAGCCGATGATGCCGATCGGCAGGTCGCGCTCGGGCCGCTTGACCTCCTCCGCCGCCGACGTCACCGCGTCGAAGCCGATGAAGGCGAAGAACACCAGCGCCGCCGCGCTCATCACGCCGTTCATCCCGAACGGCATGAACGGCTCCCAGTTGACCGGCTCGACGTGGCGCGCGCCGACCACGATGAACAGCAGCACCACCGCGACCTTGATCGCCACCATGACGCCGTTCAGGCGCGCCGACTCGCGCGCGCCCCACGACAGCAGCGCCGTCAGCGCCAGCATGATCAGGAAGGCCGGCAGGTTGAACATGGTCTCGACGCCCGGCACCGCGCCCGGGGCCGCCGTCAGCGCCACCGGCAGATGCAGGCCGAAGCCGCCGATCAGGGACTGGAAGTAGCCCGACCAGCCGACCGACACGGCCGATGTCGCCAGGCCGTATTCGAGCATCAGGTCCCAGCCGATCATCCAGGCCACCAGCTCGCCCAGGGTGGCGTAGCTGTAGGTGTAGATCGAGCCGGCCACCGGCACGGTCGAGGCGAATTCGGCGTAGCACAGGGCCGAGAAGCCGCAGGCCAGCGCGGCGATCACGAACGACAGCGTCAACGCCGGGCCGGCGGCCAGCGCGCCGGTGCCGGTCAACACGAAAATACCGGTGCCGATGATGGCGCCGACTCCCATCAGGACCAGGTCCATCGGCCCCAACACGCGTTTCAGGCCGCCTTCGGCCAGCCCCTGCTTGACCATATGGTCCAGATTTTTAGTTCGAAACAGACTCACTCGTTCACCCTATACCATTCGCTTAATTGTCGACACCGCATACAAAAAAAGCCCTGTCGAGACAGGGCTTTTTAAACTGAGGGGCGCATTCTACCGGATATTGCCGCCGAAAAACACCCCCGCGCGGCGCGCGGCCAAGCCGTCAGGACACCCCGCTGAGCGCCTGGTAGCGCGCCTTTTCC
>JACMLV010000143.1 GCA_014379395.1 Burkholderiaceae bacterium | reverse complement strand
TCAGCGAGGGCGCGAAATGCTTCAGCTCGGCGATCAGTTCTTCCGAGAAGCGCTCGACCGGGAAGGCCACGTTCGAGTATTCCAGGGTGTCGGCCATGCGCCCGACGCGGTCGTGGTTCTTCACCAGCAGGTACTTTTCCTTGATTTGCGCGCGCGTGGTTTCCTTTGGCGCCGGGAAGAAATCCTTGATCACCTTGAACACATACGGGAACGACGGCAGCGCGAACACCAGCATCACCAGGCCGCGGATGCCGGGCGCGACGTCGAAGCGGTCCGACGAGTGCTTCAGGTGCTGCAGATAATCGCGGTAGAACAGTGTCTTGCCCTGCTTTTGCAGGCCGAGGATGGTGTAGATCTCGCTGCGCGGCTTGCGCGGCAGCAGGCTGCGCAGGAACTGCACGTAGGCCGACGGCACCTCCATGTCGACCAGGAAATAGGCGCGCGTGAACGAGAACAGCAGCGTGATCTGCTCCGGGTCGGACAGCACGGTGTCGAGGATCAGCTCGCCGTGCCGGTTGTGCAGGATCGGCACCACGAACGGGTATTCGCGCATGCCGTTGATGCCCTTGCCGACGATGTAGGCGCCCTTGTTCCGGTAGAACAGGCTCGACAGCACTTGGATCTGGTGGTTCGGCTCGATCTTGTGGCCGTCGAACATCTGCTCCATGCGCGCGGCGACCAGGCCGACGTCGCGCTCGAGGTTGGCGAAGCTGGCGTCGAGCTGGAAATTGGTGACCATCCGCCGCAGCGTGGCGTGCAGGCCCTCCTTGGCTGGCTGGTACATGCGGTAGGTCGGCGCGATGCCGTCGGTTTCGATGTATTCGGTCGAGACGACCGGGCGCACGAAGATGAAATCGTTGTGGAAATAGGTGCGGTGCAAGATGTTGCAGCAGACCGAGTTGAAGAAGGTCTCGGCCAGCTCCGGCTGCTTGTGCTCGGCCAGCATGCCGATGTAGTGCAGCTTCAGTTCGCGCCACACCTCGTCGGTCAGTTCCTCCTGGTCGTACTCGTCCTCCAGCAATTGCACGCATTCCTGCACGCGCTGGTCGTAAAAGCCGATCCGCTCGCGCGCCGATTGCTGCGCCTGGGCCCAGGCGCCCTGCTCGAAATGGCGCCGCGCGGCCTGGCTGGCGGCGCGGAACAGCCGGTAGTGCTTGTCGAACCCGTCCAGGATGGTGCGCGCGATGTCGAACGCGATCTGGGACGACAGCAGTTTCGGAAAGGCTTGTTGAGGCATGTGATGGTTCTCGGTAGTCGGCATGTCAGCGAACAATAACCCAGCCGATGCGCTCCCGCCATCACTTCGCGTTGGCGGAACGCCGATGATACGCCGAAGTGACGTTTACGTAAACGTAAAGTAAAACACCATCACGACGCGGCTTTTGCCCCGCTCGGCTCGGGCACGCCGATCTCGCCCAGCAGGCGCCGGCACTCCTCCTCGTGGCTGGCGAGTTCGGCCAGCGCCATCTCGATGTCCTCGCGCTGCTGTTCCAGCGTTTCACGGTGGCGCGCCAACAGGTCGAGGAACAGGTTGAGCTGGGCGCTGGTGTCCTTGGGCGACTCGTACATGTCGACCAGGCTCTTGATCTCCGAGAGCGACAGGCCGAGCCGCTTGCCGCGCAGGGTCAGCTTGAGGCGGGTGCGGTCGCGCGCCGTGTAGACCCGGCTGCGCCCGCCGGCGCCTTCGCGCGTCGGACTGAGCAGGCCCTGGTCTTCATAGAAGCGGATCGCGCGCGGCGTGATGTCGAATTCGCGCGCCAGTTCGGTAATGGTGTAGGTGGACATCGGAGTGGTGGATGTTGATGAGCGGAGTTGATGGGGGAATCGGCTAAATTAACAACCAAGTGTGGCCGGATTGTTGGTAAGCTTCCGTTAACGTCAACGTCATTGTATAGCGCTTCGCGCGCGCGTGACGCCTTGCCCCACCACGACGCGGCGCCGGCCCCCTCGGCGCGCCGTCTTAGGATCGCCAATGAACCCGCTCGAATCGCAACTCGACTACCCGCTCGGCGACACGCTGCCGGCCATCGGCACTGCGCTGCCGGTGGCGCCCGGTCTGCGCTGGCTGCGCATGCCGCTGCCGTTCGCGCTCAACCATATCAACCTGTGGCTGCTGGAGGACGACTTCGGCTGGAGCGCGGTCGACTGCGGCGTGGCCGACGACGCCACCCGCGCCGGCTGGGAGGCGCTGTTCGCGACCGGACTGGACGGCCTGCCGCTGCGGCGCGTGCTGGCCACCCATTGCCACCCCGACCATATCGGCCTGGCCGACTGGCTGTGCCGGCGCTGGAACGCGCCGCTGTGGATGAGCACCGGCGAATACGCGGTCGGGCGCATGCTGACGGCCGCCCTGCCCGGCGTCGACGGCCCGTCGGCCGTGCCGCATTTCCAGCGCCACGGCCTGCTTGACCCAGCCCTGCTGGAGCAAATGCAGGCGCGCAAAAATTACTATCCGTCGCTGGTGCCGGCCATGCCGCTTGGCTACACCCGCATGCAGGATGGCCAGCAGGTCATGGTCAAGGGCCGCGGCTGGCGCGTGATCACCGGCTTCGGCCATTCGCCCGAGCATGTGGCGCTCTATTGCGCCGCCTTGAAGGTGCTCATTTCGGGCGACATGATCTTGCCGCGCATTTCGACCAACGTGTCGGTGTTCGCCGTCGAGCCGGAGGGCGATCCCTTGCGGCAGTATCTCGACTCGCTGGGCAAATACGCCGACCTGCCCGACGACACCCTGGTGCTGCCGGCGCACGGCAAGCCGTTTCGCGGCCTGCATGTGCGCATCGCGCAGTTGCGCCAGCACCATGTCGAGCGGCTCGACGAGGTGCTGGCCGCCTGCTTCGAGTGGCAATCGGCGGCCTCGATCGTGCCGCTGATGTTCAAGCGCGCGCTCGACGTGCACCAGCTCAGCTTCGCGCTGGGCGAGGCGCTGGCGCATTTGCATTATCTGCACGGGCAGGGTTTGCTGCGCCGCGAGATGGGGGCCGACGGCGTCGTCCGTTTCCGCGCCGCTTAGGCGCGCGCCCGGCCGGGGATGGGGAATTGTTGTGGATGGGTGCTATTGTTAAATTGAATTTCGTCATTATTGTAACAATTCACCTACATTTTGATGCAACTGACATTCATGGGCGACCGTGAAATAGTGCCAATCATGAAATCTGCCAACGAACGCGAAAACTTTAGCCAACGCCTGCAACAGGCACTCAAGAACGCTCATTACTCCCCGGACAGCCCGACCCGCCTGGCGCGGGAATTCAACGTCCGCTTCGACGGCCGCCCCATAACAGTGCACGCGGCCCGGAAATGGCTGGTAGGCGAGGCCATTCCGACCCAGGAAAAACTGCGCATGATCGCGCGCTGGCTCGGCGTGCCGGCCGAATGGCTGCGCTTCGGCGGCGCCGAATGCGACGCCGCGGCCGTCGAAGGTGTGGCCGCGCCGTCGCGCTTCGAGTCGGCGGATGTGAAATTAATCGCGGATTTACAACGTTTGGATGAACATCATCGCCAAATTGCGCGCGAATTTATCCGCATGCTGGTGCGCGCCAACTACCAAAAGTAACAGTTTTTCCTGGCTGTCCCGGAGCGCCCGGCCCGGTTTCTGTTTCATTTTTGAACAGAATCGGCCGCGGCGGCGGACCTTGCCAGCCATGAGGGCGCTTTCTGGTCGCTTTGGCCGGGCGGCGACAGCGGGCAATCCAGCGTGCTTTTCGAGCGGAAAAAAATGTTTCCCCAAATAATTTAAAGTTGAACGGCGCAAGTTCCGATACTGGCTCATAATCACAGTCAGTTGCCAGTCTTGCCACCTACCGGGGAGCCACGCTTTTGAGCCTGATGAAAAGTAACTACGCCAATACCGCCCAGATGAAGGATTTGATGACGGTGCCGCCGATGACCGCCGCCCAGCACGCCGAAGTGATGCGCAAGCGCATCGCGCAGCGCCGCATGGTCGAGGAAGCGCGGGATTTGAAGTACGCCAGCGGCGAGCCGTTCGACAAGCGCTGAAAGCTGGGCGGCGTTCCGAGTGAGTGTGTAGCTGGCGCCGCTCAGGCGCCGGCTCAGGTGTCGGCGCGGATGTCCGGCTCTGCGCGCAGTCCGGCCCAGCGCGGCGCGAGCGCATGTTCGATGCCGAACAGGTCGATCACGCGGCCGACCGTCTGGTCGACCATTTCCGCAATGCTTTGCGGATGGTGGTAAAAGCTCGGCAGGGGGGGGAAGATGATGCCGCCCATTTCCGTCACCGCCGTCATATTGCGCAGGTGCGCCAGGTTGAACGGCGTCTCGCGCACCATCAGCACCAGCCGGCGGCGCTCCTTGAGCACCACGTCGGCCGCGCGCGCGATCAGGTTCTCCGACAAGCCGTGCGCGACCGAGGCCAGCGTCTTCATCGAGCATGGCGCGACGATCATCCCGTCCGATTGAAACGAGCCGCTGGCGATGCTGGCGCCGATGTCGCGCGCCCGATGCACCACGCCGGCCAGCGCCTCGACCTCTTTGCGCTGCATGCCGGTTTCCTGCCGCAGGGTCAGGATGGCGGCGTCGGACAGAATCAGGTGGGTTTCGATGCCGGGCGTCTGGCCCAGCAGTTGCAGCAGCCGCACGCCGTACACGGCGCCGGTGGCGCCGGTGATCGCGACGATCAGGCGTTGCGGCCGCCGCGGCCGATCAGGCATCGAGCAGGGCCTTCAGCTCGCCGGACTCGAACATTTCATTCATGATGTCGGCGCCGCCGATGAACTCGCCCTTGATGTAGAGCTGCGGGATGGTCGGCCAGTTCGAGTAGGTCTTGATGCCTTCGCGCACTTCGGCGTCTTCCAGCACGTTCACGGTGGCGATGTTTTCAATCCCGCAGGCGTTCAGGATTTGAATCGCGCGGCTCGAAAAACCGCATTGCGGCGCTTGCGCGGTGCCCTTCATGAACAGCACGACAGGGGTGTTGGTGACGGTTTCTTTGATCCAGGTTTGTACTTCGCTCATGGCTGCCTCTGATGTGGAGTGAAAAAGATGCAGACATTTTATAAGAAAACGCGGCCGCGGGTATGAGCCATGTGGCGGAGCGGGCCGTGCCATATGGCGGCCCGCTCCGTTCGCGCGCCGATCTCAGCCGCGCAGCTTGGCGAACGCGGCCGCCATGCTGCCGCCGCCCTCGCCCCCCTTCGGCGCCTGGCGCGCCTGTTGCTGCTGGTGCTGGGCCAGATGCTTGCGGTCGTTGCGGTCGCCGCGCTGCTCGGGTTTACTGCCCGGCTGTGGCGCGCTGTCGGTCAGGCGCATGGTCAGCGCGATGCGCTTGCGCTTCTCGTCCACTTCCAGCACCTTCACGCGCACCACCTGGCCGGCTTTCACCACCGAGTGCGGGTCTTTCACAAACGTGTTCGACAGCGCCGAGATGTGCACCAGCCCGTCCTGGTGCACGCCGATGTCGACGAAGGCGCCGAAGGCGGCCACGTTGGTGACGACGCCCTCGAGGATCATGTCCGGGCGCAGATCGCGGATTTCCTCGACGCCTTCCTTGAAGGTCGCGGTGGTGAATTCCGGACGCGGATCGCGGCCCGGCTTTTCCAGTTCCTTGATGATGTCGGTGATGGTCGGCACGCCGAATTTCTCGTCGGCGTAGCGCGCCGGATTGAGCGTTTTCAGCAGCGCGCCCTCGCCGATCACCGCCTTGATGTCCTTCTTGATGTCGGCCAGGATCTTTTCCACCAGCGGATACGATTCCGGGTGCACCGCCGAGGCGTCGAGCGGATTGTCGCCGCCCATCACGCGCAGGAAGCCGGCGGCCTGCTCGAAGGTCTTGTCGCCCAGGCGCGGCACGGCCTTGAGGGCGGCGCGCGAGGTGAAGGCGCCCTTCAGGTCGCGGTAGCTGACGATGCTTTGCGCCACGCTGGCGGACAAGCCCGAGACGCGCGCGAGCAGCGGCGCCGAGGCGGTGTTGACGTCGACCCCGACCGCGTTGACGCAATCCTCGACGACGGCGTCGAGCGAGCGCGCCAGCTGGGTTTGGCCGACGTCGTGCTGGTACTGGCCGACGCCGATCGATTTCGGGTCGATCTTGACCAGTTCGGCGAGCGGATCCTGCAGGCGGCGCGCGATCGAGACGGCGCCGCGCAGCGAGACGTCCATGTCGGGCAGTTCGCGCGAGGCGAACTCGGACGCCGAATAGACCGAGGCGCCGGCCTCCGAGACGACGATCTTGGTCAGCTTCAGCTCGGGGCGCGCCTTGATCAGGTCCTGCGCCAGCTTGTCGGTTTCGCGCGAGGCGGTGCCGTTGCCGATCGAAATGAGCGAGACGTTGTGGCGCGCGGCCAGCTGGGCCAGCAGGTGCAGCGAGCCGTCCCAGTCGTTCTTCGGCTGGTGCGGATAGATGACGGCGGTGTCCATCACCTTGCCGGTGGCGTCGACCACGGCCACCTTGACGCCGGTGCGCAGGCCGGGGTCCAAGCCCATCGTCGCGCGCGGGCCGGCCGGCGCGGCCAACAGCAGCGCCTTCAGGTTGAGCGCGAAGACGTCGATCGCGTCCTGCTCGGCGCGCTCGCGCAGCGCGCCCATCAATTCCGTTTCCAGGTGCATGAAGCTTTTCACGCGCCAGGTCCAGCGCGCCGTGTCGGCCAGCCACTTGTCGGCCGGGCGGCCGGCGTTCTTGATGCCGAAGCGCGCCGCGATGCGGCCCTCGCACGGATTGTGCGGCGCGTCCCACTTCGGCTTCTCGGCCTCGGTGTCGAGGCGCAGCGTGACGTCGAGGATTTGCTCGCGCCGCCCGCGCAACAGCGCCAGCGCGCGGTGCGACGGCACGCTCGACAGGTTTTCCGAGTAATCGAAATAGTCGGCGAATTTTTCGCCCTCGTCCTGCTTGCCGGCCACCACCTTCGACTCGACCACGCCGTGCTCGCGCACGTATTCGCGCAGCGTCTGCAGCAAGGTCGCGTCCTCGGCGAAGCGCTCCATCAGGATCTGGCGCGCGCCGTCGAGCGCGGCCTTGGTGTCGGCCACGCCCGGGTTGTTGCCGTCGGCGCTGGTGAAGGCCTCGCGCAGATACTTGGCCGCCTCGACTTCCGGCTCTTGCGCCGGATCGGCCAGCAGGCCCTCGGCCAGCGGCGCCAGCCCGGCCTCGATGGCGATCTGGGCCTTGGTGCGGCGCTTTTGCTTGTACGGCAGGTACAAGTCCTCCAGCCGGGTCTTGTCCTCGGCGTGCATGACCGCGTCGAGCAGCTCCGGCGTCATCTTGTTTTGCTCGCTGATCGAGGCGACGATGGCGGCGCGCCGGTCCTCCAGCTCGCGCAGGTAGCGCAGCCGCTCTTCCAGCAGGCGCAGCTGGATGTCGTCCAGGCCGCCGGTCGCCTCCTTGCGGTAGCGCGCGATGAAGGGCACGGTGGCGCCCTCGTCGAGCAGGGCGATGGCGGCGGCGACTTGAATCGGCTTGGCGGCCAGTTCCAGGGCGAGGCGTTGTTCAATAGAAGGCAGCATAGGGGGCGGTGGTTCCGAAGCGGTCGAGCGTGGAATGATACGCAATCGCCGCGTTTGCGCCAGTCTTGACAGTGCACAGGGACTGTGTTTGCGGCTAGACAGTGATATGGAATAAACCGAGGGGACTTCGTATCGCGGATAATATTGCCTGTAGCCGATTTTGATATCTTTCCCGAACTTATGCGCACAATGGATTTAACCCGCGAAGAAAGCGATGACACTACAGCCGCGCCGGCCGGCCCCGGCGCGCCCCTCTCATTTGCCGTGGCCAGCTGGCTGCAACGGGTCGACGCGGCGGCCCATCCGAAGGCGGCCCTGAGCGGCGCCGAGCCGGACCCGAAGGCCATCGCCCATCGTCTTATTTATGTGATGGCGCCCACCAGCGGCGGGCGCCACGTGGCCTTGTGCCTGTACAAGGCGCGCCTGCGCCCGAACGGCGACGTGGCCGCCGCCAGCCCGGTGAGCGAGGTGTTCTCGCTGCTGTCGGCGCCGCCCAACTTCCTGCTGCCCGGCGACGAGGACCTGGTGCGCTTTTTCGTCGCCATGCGCAGCGGCCCCAATTCCCAGACCGGCAGCGCGACCGAGCCGAAGGGCAAGATCGGCGCGGCGCTGCTGCAAATGCTGGTCGACCAGGGCAAGCTCTTGTGGGCCAATTCCTGGGCCGACGTCGGCAATGGCCTGGTGTATCCATTGCAGGCCGGCCCGCTGCGGCGCGCCAGCCTGGTCTGGCGCGAGGAGGGCAAGCACCTGCGCCTGGGCTGGCAGGTCGCCGCGCCCGAGAACGCGCGCCAGCACGGCGCCGACCAGATCGACTACATGCTCGCCACCGATCCGCCGTGGTACATCGACAACCTGTCGTGCGGCGTGCTCGACTTGAACCAGGGCGGGGTCGAGATCGGCCTGGCCGAATTGCAGGCGCTGGTGGCGCAGGCGCCTCTGCTGGGCCAGAACGACAAGCTGCGCGTCTCGCAGCAACTGCTGGCGCACGGCCTGCAGCACCTGATGCCGCTGCCGCAGCCGCTGCCGCAGCGCATGCGCGCCGACGTCCCGGCGAAACCGGTGCTGCTGCTCGACAGCGCGCTCTTGGCCGACGGCAGCGCGGCGCGCCAGGTCGACTTCGCGCTGCTCTCGTTCGACTATGACGGCGAGCGGGTCGGCTTCGACCCGTCGCAGCGGGTGGTGCGTCAAAAGGGCGCGGTGACCGAGATCATCGAGCGCAACGCGCAAGCCGAGGCGGCCGCGCTGGCGACCTTGCACGGACTGCGCTTCGGCCAGCCGGAAACGCCGCCGCTGAGCACCCTGAAGGGCGCGCTGGTGCTGCCGAACCAGGCCGAATGGCTGCGCTTCGCCGGCGCCGGCATCGAGGCGCTCAAGGCGCAGGGCTGGCGGGTCGAGAAGTCGGCCAAGTACCGCTACGACGTCGTCGCCGTCGAGGACTGGTACGCCGACATCGCCGAGCAGCCGCAAGAGAGCGGCAACGCCTGGTTCGAGCTGGAGCTGGGCATCGTCGTCAACCAGCAGCGCGTGCCGCTGTTGCCGGTGCTGGTGCAGCTGATCCGCAACGCGCCGGGCGAATTCAACACCCGCGCGCTCGAGGCGCACGCCGACGACGACCAGATGCTGGCCAGCGTGCCGAACGGGCCGCGGGTGGGCTTGCCGTGGGGCCGCGTCAAGCCGATCCTGCACATCCTCGGCGAGCTGTATTTCAGCGAGAAGATCAAGACGTCGGTGCGCATGTCGACCCTCGACGCGGCGCGCCTGGACGAGCTGGCGCGCGGGCTGGAGCTGCGCTGGAGCGGCGGCGAGCGCCTGCGCGAGATGGGCCGCAAGCTGAGCGAGTTCGGCTCGGTGCAGAAGGTGGCGGCGCCGGCCGGCCTGCAGGCGACGCTGCGCGACTACCAGGCCGACGGCCTGGCCTGGATGCAGTTCCTGCGCCACCACGACCTGGCCGGCATCCTGGCCGACGACATGGGCCTGGGCAAGACGGTGCAAACCCTGGCCCACATCCTGATCGAAAAGGAGGCCGGGCGCTTGAGCGCGCCGGCCCTGGTGATCGCGCCGACCAGCCTGATGGGCAACTGGCAGGACGAGGCGGCGCGCTTCGCGCCAAGCCTGCGCGTGCTGCTGTTGCAAGGCAAGGACCGGATGCAGCAGTTCGACCAGATCGACGGCTGCGACCTGGTGTTGACCACCTACGCGCTGTTGCCGCGCGACGAGGAAAAGCTGCGCGAGCACGACTTCCACCTGGTCATCCTGGACGAGTCGCACTACATCAAGAACACCCGCTCGAAGGCGGCCCAGAGCGCCGGCCTGCTGCGCGCGCGGCACCGCCTGTGCCTGTCGGGCACGCCGCTCGAAAACCACCTCGGCGAGCTGTGGTCGCAATTCCACTTCCTGCTGCCCGGCCTGCTGGGCGACGAGAAGAGCTTCAACAGCCAGTTCCGCCATCCGATCGAGCGCCAGGACGACCCGCAGCGGCGCCTGTTGCTGAACCGCCGCATCAAGCCCTTCCTGCTGCGCCGCACCAAGGACAATGTCGCCAAGGAATTGCCGCCGAAGACGGAGATGGTGCGCAAGGTCGAGCTCAGCGGCGCCCAGCGCGACCTGTACGAGACGGTGCGCCTGGCGATGGACCGCAAGGTGCGCGACGAGATCGACAAGAAGGGCGTGGCGCGCAGCCAGATCGTGATCCTGGAAGCGCTGCTCAAGCTGCGCCAGGTGTGCTGCGATCCGCGCCTGGTCAAGTCGCTCGGCGCCAAGAAGCAGGCGGCCGGCTCGGCCAAGCTGGTCGACCTGATGCAGATGATCGAGGACCTGCTCGACGAGCGCCGCAAGATCCTGGTGTTCTCGCAGTTCACCAGCATGCTGGCGCTGGTCGAGCAGGAACTCGAGGCGCGCGCGATCCCGTACGCGCTGCTGACCGGCGAGACCAAGGACCGCGGCGCGCAAGTGGCGGCGTTCCAGCAGGGCGCGGTGCCGATCTTCCTGATCAGCCTGAAGGCCGGCGGCGTCGGCCTGAACCTGACCGCCGCCGACACCGTGATCCACTACGATCCGTGGTGGAATCCGGCGGCCGAGAACCAGGCCACCGACCGCGCCTGGCGCATCGGCCAGGACAAGCCGGTGTTCGTCTACAAGCTGATCGCCAAGGGCACGCTGGAAGAGAAGATCCAGCTCTTGCAGCAAAAGAAATCCGAGCTGGCGCACTCGATCCTGGCCGAGGGCGAGGCGCACAAGATGGCGCTCACGCAAGAGGATCTGCAACAAATCTTCGCCCCGCTGGCGGACTAGGTGCCGACCTCGCCGCTGGCCGCCGCTGGTTTTGCCGCGCTCGCCTTCCTGGTGCTCGCCGTCGCGCTGCTGGCGCGCCGGGTGGTCGCGCTTGGCGCCGCGCTGAGCCGGGCGCGCCAGGGCGAGGCGCGCTTCAAGCTGCTCGCCGAGCACGCGGTCGATGCCGGCTGGATCGTCGACTGCGCCTCGCAAGAACTGCTGTATCTGGCGCCGCGGGCGAAGGACGGGTTCGGACTCGATCCCGTCGAGCTCACAACCCACCTGACCGAGGCCCTGCCGGCGCGCATCGCCGGCCTGCTGGCGGGCGACGCCGCCCGCCGGCGCCAAGTCGCTCCGTTCGAGCAACGCCGCGCGGATGGCGCCGACCTGGCGCTGGAAATCCACTCCACGCTGATCGACGGCGCCGACGGCACGCCGGCCCTGCTGGTCGGCGTCCTGCGCGACGTCAGCGCGCTGGATCGGGAGAAACAGCACCAGGAGCAGGCCGAGCGGCGCTTCGCCTCGATGCTCTCGCATGAATTCCGCAGCCCGCTTTCCACCATCGACGGCGCCGTCCAGCGCCTGGAGATGACGGCCGGCGACGCCGACGAGGGCACCCGCAAGCGCTACCGCAAGATAGCCGCCGCGGTCGAACGCCTGCTCGAACTGATCGACCAGCACCTCTCGCCCGAGCGCATGGCTACGTTAGGGCGCGCGCGCCAGCCCGACACGCTGACGCCGCGGGCGCTGCTGGAAGCCGCCGCCAAGGCGG
>JACMLV010000142.1 GCA_014379395.1 Burkholderiaceae bacterium | reverse complement strand
CGGGAAAAGTTTCCGTTCGGTAGCGCACCTCCCGCCGTGGCGTGCGCGAGGCTTGGCCGCGGCGGTGTAAAATCTTCAACGGCTTCCATCTCGTTTTGTATCCATGCTCGGGGGGCACGACATGGCGCGTCAGGAGCACGCTGTTGCGGTCGCCGGCGAATCGGCCGGATTCCTGTTTGTGCGCCTCGGGCGCCTGCCGCCTTGGCTGCGCGCCATCGGCCTCCTGCTGTCGCTGCTGCTGTTGCTGGCTCCGCCTTCCGCCGCCGCGCCCGATTCCGCTCGGACGTCGCCCTCCGCCGCCGCTCCCGCCCGCGTCACCTTGCTCACCATCGACGGCGCCATCGGCCCGGCCAGCGCCGATTACGTCGCGCGCGGCATCGCCCGCGCGGCGCAAAACGGCAGCGCGCTGGTGGTCTTGCAGATGGACACGCCGGGCGGACTCGACACCTCGATGCGCGTGATCATCAAGGCGATCCTCAATTCCCCGGTGCCGGTGGCGAGCTATGTCGCGCCGGGCGGCGCGCGCGCGGCCAGCGCCGGCACCTACATCCTGTACGCCAGCCACATCGCGGCGATGGCGCCGGGCACGAATCTGGGGGCTGCGACGCCGGTGCAGATCGGCGGCGGGGGCGGCGAACCGGAGCCGCAGCCGGCGCCGGCGCCGGACAAAAACGCCAAGAACGCCAAGCCGGCCAAAGGCGCGGCCAAGGATGCCGCCAAGGATGCCGCCAAGGATGCCGCCAAGGATGCCGCCAAGGATGGCGCGCAGCCCTTGCTCGGCTCGACCATGACGCGCAAGCAGGTCAACGACGCCAGCGCCTATATCCGTGGCCTTGCACAGATGCGCGGGCGCAACGTCGAGTGGGCCGAGCGCGCCGTGCGCGAGGCGGTCAGCCTGCCGGCGCAGGAGGCGCTCAAGCTGCGCGTGGTCGAGTACGTCGCCCCGGACGTGCCGGCGCTGCTGGCCCAGCTCGACGGCAAGCGCGTCACAGCGCTCGGCCAGGAGCGCCGGCTGCATACCAAGAACGCGACCCTGATCGACGCCCGGCCCGACTGGCACGCGCGCCTGCTCGCCGTGATTACCAACCCCAGCATCGCGCTGCTGCTGATGACGGTCGGCATCTACGGGCTGATTTTCGAATTCGCCAGCCCCGGCTACACGGTGCCGGGCGTGGTCGGCGCGATCTGCCTGCTGCTCGCCATGTACGCCTTGCAGCTGCTGCCGCTCAACTACGCCGGCCTCGCGCTGATCCTGCTCGGCATCGCCTTCATGGTCGCCGAGGCCTTCCTGCCCAGCTTCGGCGCGCTCGGCATGGGCGGCGTGGTCGCCTTCGTGGCCGGCGCGCTGATCCTGGTCGACACCGACTTGCCCGGCTACGGCGTGTCGCTGCCGCTGATCGTCATGCTGGCCGTCGCCAGCGCGCTATTGATGGCGGCGATGGCCGGCATGGCGTTGAAGACGCGCCGCCGCGCCGCCGTCGGCGACGGCCTGATCGGCAGCACCGCCCAGCTGGTCAAAGTCGAGTCGGCGCACGAGGGCTGGGCGCGGGTGCGCGGCGAGACCTGGCGCGTGGTCGCCAACTTCCCGCTGCGCGCCGCGCAAAAGGTGCGGGTGGTGGCGCGCAACGGGCTGGTGCTGGAAGTGATTCCCGAAAACGACCAGAAACAAGGAGCGTGAAAAATGTTCTTCGACCTCGCCTTCAACTTCGGCCTGTCCAGCCTGATCATCCTGGCGCTGGCGCTGCTGGCCGCCTCGATCCGCGTGCTGCGCGAATACGAGCGCGGCGTGGTGTTCCAGCTGGGCCGCTTCTGGGCCGTCAAGGGGCCGGGCCTGATCATCGTGCTGCCGGTGGTGCAGCAGATGGTGCGGGTCGACCTGCGCACCGTCGTGCACGACGTGCCCAAGCAGGACGTCATCTCGCGCGACAACGTCTCGGTCAAGGTCAACGCGGTGCTGTACTTCCGCGTCGTCGATCCGGAGCGCGCCATCGTCCAGGTGGAAAATTTTTTCGAGGCCACCAGCCAGCTGGCGCAAACGACCTTGCGCTCGGTGCTCGGCAAGCACGAGCTCGACACCATGCTGGCCGAGCGCGAGCGGCTCAACATCGACATCCAGCAGGTGCTCGACGCGCAGACCGACGCCTGGGGCATCAAGGTGTTGAATGTCGAAATCAAGCACGTCGACCTGGACGAGTCGATGGTGCGGGCCATCGCGCGCCAGGCCGAGGCCGAGCGCGAGCGGCGCGCCAAGGTGATCCACGCCGAGGGCGAGTTGCAGGCGTCGGAAAAGCTGATGCAGGCGGCGCAAGTGCTGTCGCAACAGGCCGGCGCGATGCAGCTGCGCTATATGCAGACGCTCTCGAGCATCGCCGGCGACAAGAGCTCGACCATCGTGTTCCCGCTGCCGATCGAGCTGCTCAAGGGCATGGCCGAGTTGTCGGTCAAGGACGCGCCGCAGGCTTGAACCCGGGCGGCGCGTGAACGGTGTGAATTACATCGGCTGGATCGGCTCGACTTGATGGACCGGTTCGGCCGGCTGCGCGTGCTGGCTGTGCGGCGCGGCCTCGGCCTCGGCCTCTTTGCCCCCCTTGTCATCCTTGTCGCCCGGATGCCGGCGCAGCCGCTTGACCAGCCGGCGCAGCACGTGCTCGAAGTCGTCGATGTAGGTGAACACGGCCGGCACCACCAGCAGGCTCAGTAGGGTCGAGGTGATCAGGCCGCCGATCACGGTGATCGCCATCGGCGAGCG
>JACMLV010000141.1 GCA_014379395.1 Burkholderiaceae bacterium | reverse complement strand
GGCGCGGTTGGCGGCGGCACCGGGCGAGCGGTCGCGGTCGCCGCCCAGCGCGTGCAAGTCGTGCTGCCCCGGCTGATTGACATAAAAAACGCTGATGCGCCCGGCCGGAAAGCCGGCCTCGACGAGCACGCGGCGGGCCTGCTCGATCTGCTCCTGAAGCTGAAAATGGCCTGCAAGTATTCGCGCCATGATGTCCTCCCGATACGGCCCGGCGCCACGTTCCGCGCGGCGGCCGCGCCCCGAACTGGGTGGACAGCGCGATTCAAAAACGGTTCGGCCGCCCTACGCTAACGGCCGTATAATGGGTTGCCCCGATTAAACATCTACGTCGGGGCCTCAGCGAACGTGGGGGAATCTTAATGGATGTAAACGACAAGCACATAGCCGAATCGACCAACGCGACCAGAACGCTTGCCATGCTGGCCGGAGCGCATGGCGACGAGGCGTCATTGCGCGCCATGCTCGATTTGAGCGGCCAGGTCTTGTCGGCGCAATCGAACGGCGTGCTGATCGTCGACGCCACCCGGGACGCGCAACCCATCATCTATGCCAACGACGCGTTTTGCCGGATCACCGGCTATGCGCTCGACGAGGTGCTCGGGCGCAATTGCCGCTTTCTGCAAAACGCCGACCGCGCCCAGCCGGCGCTGGCGATCCTGCGCGCGGCGCTGCAGGCGAAGGTGTCCGCCCAGGCCGTGCTGCGCAATTACCGCAAGGATGGCACCCTGTTCTGGAACGAGTTGCGCATCACGCCGGCCTACGACGGCGGCGGCCGGCTCAGCCATTACATCGGCAGCGTCCACGACATCACGGCGCGCAAGCAAAGCGAGGCGGCGCTGGCCTTCCAGGCCGCGCACGACGCGCTGACCGGCCTGCCCAACCGCGGCCAGTTCAACGACCACCTGCGCCAAGCCGTCGCCGCCGGCGGCGCCGAGGGCAACGCGGCCCTGCTCTGCCTGGGCATCGACAACCTCAATCTGATCAATGAAAGCCTGGGCCACGCGGCCGGCGAGAAATTGCTGCGCGAACTGGCCGCCCGCCTGCTGGCCGGCGTCGGGCCGGACGACATCGTGTCGCGCCAAAGCAGCGACCAGTTCGTCATCCTGCGGCGCCGGCCCGGCGCCGTGAGCGACATCGCGGCCCTGTGCGAGACCCTGTTCGCGCAACTGGCGCCGGCCTACACCTACGAGGCGCAGTTGATGCACGCCGGCTGCAGCATCGGCGTCGCCCTGTTCCCGCAGGACGGCAACGACGCCCCGACCCTGCAGCGCTACGCCGAGATGGCGCTGTCGCACGCGCGCGCCCAGGGCGCCGGCAAATACCAGTTCTTCGCCGCCGAAATGAGCCGCCACACGCTCGAACGGGTCGGCATGGAGACGGCGCTGCGGCTCGCGCTCGAGCGCGGCGAACTGTATTTGATGTACCAGCCGCTGGCCGACTTGCAAAGCGGCCAGATCGCCAGCCTGGAGGCGCTGGTGCGCTGGCAGCACCCGGTGCGGGGCCGGGTTCCGCCGGGGGAGTTCATTGCGCTGGCGGAGTCATCCCGGCTCATCCTTCCGC
>JACMLV010000140.1 GCA_014379395.1 Burkholderiaceae bacterium | reverse complement strand
TCGGCCGAGCCGAGGCTGTACCACGGGTCCATCGCGCAATCGTGGCCGAAGGCGACCTCGACGCCGGCGGCCAGCAACTCCGGCACCCGCGTCATGCCGCGCCGCTTCGGGTAGCTGTCGTGGCGGCCCTGCAAGGTGATGTTGATGAGCGGATTGGCGATCGCCGCCACGCCCGCCTCGCGCATCAGCGGCAGCAGTTTGCTGACGTAGTAATTGTCCATCGAATGCATCGAGGTCAGGTGCGAGCCGGCGACGCGGCCCTGCATGCCGAGCCGCTGGCTGTGGAAGGCCAGCGTTTCGATGTGGCGCGAGAGCGGATCGTCGGATTCGTCGCAGTGCATGTCGACCATCAGGCCGCGCTCGGCGGCCAGTTCGCACAGGAGGCGCACCGATTCGGCGCCCTCGGCCATGCTGCGCTCGAAATGCGGAATGCCGCCGACCACGTCGACGCCCATGTCGAGCGCGCGGCGCAGGTTGGCCAGCGCGTTCGGGCTGCGCAGCGCGCCGTCCTGCGGAAAGGCGACCAGCTGCAAATCGAGATACGGCGCGACCCGGCGCCGCACCTCGATCAGCGCCTCGACCGCCAGCAGGCGGTCGTCGCAGACGTCGACGTGCGAGCGCACCGCCAGCAGGCCGCGCGCGACGGCCCAGTCGCAATAGCGCAGCGCGCGCTCGATCAGCGCGTCCTGGGTCAGCTGCGGCTTGAGTTCGCCCCACAGCGCGATGCCCTCCAACAGCGTGCCGGACTGGTTGACGCGCGGCTGGCCGTAGCTGAGCGTGGCGTCCATGTGGAAATGGGCGTCGACGAAGGGCGGCGTGACCAGATCGCCGGCGGCGTCGATCTCGCGCGCGCCTGGCGCCGGCAGGGCCGGGCCGACGGCCTTGATGCGCCCGGCTTCGATGGCGATGTCGATGCCGCGCCGACCGTCCGCCAAGCTGGCGTTGCGTATGACCACGTCCATCTGCTGCTCCCCGTGTGGCGCGCGGCCCGCGCCGGCGTTATTTTTTCCAATAAGCGAATTCGTTCTCGTAGCAGACCGTTTCGATCTCCGCGATCCTGTCTTGCATCGCCGCCTGGGCGTCGAGCACGGCTTGATTGTAGACAGACGGGCCAATTTCACGCAAACAAAAATCGAGCAGCAGCCGCGCCTTCAGCTCGCCCACCTCCTCGTCCAGGTTTTCGGCGCAATAGCGCTGGATCGAGGCCAGCAGGCGCTTCTCTACGTCCTGTTGCAGTTTGATGGTCATGGCGCCTCGCCGCTGAAATGGTGGAAATGGTGGAAATGATAAAAATGGTGCGGCGCAAGATATTACCGGAAACGGCCGCGCGCCGGAAAGAAGGTGTATAACGTTGTGTTGACGCAAACTTGAGACGGTTTCGACCTCATCGGCTCAATGAGCGAAACGGATGCAAAGAAATAACTTTCAACGACTCCGTTTCGCCGCTAAAATGTTTTTATTGCGTTGCATCATAAATAGGTTTAACAAACGCTGAACGCCCGATAAAACGCGGCCAAGCCTGGCATTTCGTCTTGCCCAGCGTTTTTCCAGCATCTTAATCCGCATAAAAAGGGAGCCGACATGTTTTCAATTCCAGAACAGTTTTCCACCGCAGCGAAATCGCAACTCGAAGCGCAGCTGAAAGTCATCAGCGCGCTCACCAGCAAGGCATTTGAAAGCGCAGAACAAGTCATCGCGCTCAACATCGACACCGGCAAGGCCGCCATCGAGAAGAACTCGGCCGCCGCGCGCGAGCTGTTGAAGGCGAAAGACCCACGCGAATTCTTCACCCTGGGCGCCAGCCACATCAAGCCTGATTTTGAACACGCGCTGGCCTATGGCCGCCAGTTGTTCAGCATCGCCTCCGGCACCCAGGCCGCGTTCATCCCCGCGCTCAAGGCCCGCTTCGAAGAAGCCGCCGCCGCGGTGAAGATCCAGCCGGCCGCCGCGCCAGCCAAGCCGGTCGCCGCAAAAGCAGAAGTGAAAGCCGCTCCCGCAGCCGAGCCAGCCGCTGTGGTTGCAAAGCCAACCGCTGCGAAACCAGCCGCGCCGGTTGCCAAGCCAGCCGCTAAGGCTGCCGCCGCGCCCGCGCCAGCCAAGGTTGCCGCGCCGAAGAAAGAAGCCGCGCCAGTGGTCAAGGCCGCGCCAGTCGTTGCCAAACCAGTGCCAGTCGCCGCCGCGCCGGCTCCAGTCGTTGCCGCACCAGCTCCTGTGGTTGCCAAGCCAGCTCCGGTGGTCGCCGCACCAGCTCCTGTGGTTGCCAAGCCAGCTCCGGTGGTTGCCGCACCAGCTCCTGTGGCTGCCAAGCCAGCTGCGGTGGTTGCCGCACCAGCTGCGGTGGTTGCCAAGCCAGCTCCAGTGGCCGCCGCGCCAGCAGCCGTGGCCGCCAAGCCAGTGGCGCCTTTCCCTGCCGCCGCCACCATCGTCGCTCCGCAAGCGGCCAAGCCCGCCGCTCCGGTTGCAGCGCCAGTTGCGGCGCCGGTCGCCAAGCCGGTCGCCGTGGCCGCCGCCCCGGCAGCAGCGCCGCAAGCGGCGCCAGCGGCCAAGGCCAGCGGCACCAACTAAGCTCTCCGGCGGCCCGCCTGGGCTGCCGCCAAGCGCTTCCAAGAACGGGCTACGGCCCGTTTTTCTTTTGCGCTGCCGCATAGCCCTGTTGTATCCTACGCAGGCCCGACGCCGCCGGCTTTCCCGCCCGTGCCGCGCGTTTTGATGGCAAGGACATTTCATGAGTTTATCGAGGCTGATCGGCGCTTTTGTACGCCAGCACTGGCACGCCTATGCGGTGGCGGCGGCGATGCTGGCCTGCGTCGCGGCGCTGACGGTGTGGGTGCCGCGCAAGGTCGGCGCGATGATCGACGGCATCGCCGCGCAGCGCCTGAGCGGCGAGCAGCTGTGGCTGGAAGTGGCGACCCTGCTGGCGATCGGCGCGGCGATCTATCTGCTGCGGGTCGGCTGGCGCCTGAAGCTGTTCGCCGCGTCCTACCAGCTCGGCGTGGCCTTGCGCAGCCGCTTCTACGAGCGCCTGGCGTGCCAGGGCGCCGCGTTCTACCAGCGCCAGCGCACCGGCGACCTGATGGCGCTGGCCACCAACGACATCGACGCGATCGAACTGGCGGCCGGCGAGGCGCTGCTGGCCGGCTTCGACGGCACACTGACCCTGCTGATGGTGCTGAGCATCATGCTGCTCGGCGTCGACTGGCGCCTGGCCGCCGTCGCGCTGCTGCCGTTCCCGCTGATGGGGCTGGCGTTCTGGCGCATTTCGAGCCACATCCACAGCGCCTCGACCGATTCGCTGCAACGCTTTAGCGCGCTCAACGACCATGTGCAGGAGTCGCTGTCGGGCGTGCGCACGCTGCGCGCGCTCGGGCTCGAACAACGCAGCAGCGCTCAGTTCGCCGTGTGGCTGGCCCCCGCCGGCCATCTCCTGGTCGAGACGAGCGAACGCCAGGCACCGTTGGCGGTGGCGGCCTTCACGCGCGACGGGCTCATTCCCCGGCTGGCCCGCGACGAGGAGCGCAACGCCACCGTCG
>JACMLV010000002.1 GCA_014379395.1 Burkholderiaceae bacterium | reverse complement strand
TTGGCCGAGATTTTCTCGGTCGCCAGCGCCTCGGTCAGCTTGAGGCCGGACGCCAGCGCGAAATTGCCGTTGACGAAGGAGTAGTCGGTGTCGCCCAGCGAGCGCGGCAGTTGCGCGGCCTCCAGCGCCAGCAGCTTGATCTTCCTCGGATTGGCGGCGACGTCCTTTTCCGACGCGCGCAGCGGGTCGATGTTGGCGCGCAGCTTGATCCAGCCGAGCTGGTCGAGCAGCACCAGCGCGCGCGCCTGGTTGGTCGGATCGTTCGGCAGCGCCACGCTGGCGCCGTCGGCCAGCTCGGCGAGCGACTTGTGCTTCTTGCTGTAGAGGCCGATCGGCGCGGTCGGGATCGTGATCAGGTCGGTCAGCGCCAGCTTGTGCTCGGCGGCGAACTTGTTCAGATAGACCACGTGCTGGAACACGTTGGCGTCGAGCGAGCCCTCGGCCAGCGCCAGGTTCGGCTGCACGTAGTCGTTGAACTCGACCAGCTTGACCTTGTAGCCCCGCTTTTCGAGGATGGGCTTGATGCCCAGCTTGATCTGGTCGGCGTACGGGCCGGCGCTGGTGCCGATGACGATTTCCTTCGGGTCCTTGGCGGCGCTGGCGGAGTTGGCGGCCAGCGCCAGGGCCAGGGCGCTCAGGACGAGGGTGCGGCGGGCGATGCTCATGATGATCCTTTTTTTGTGGGTGGGGAGAAGGGTTCAGCGTTTGTCGAGGCGGCGCGCGAGGCGCCCGCCGGTGAACTGGATCAGTTGCACCAGGGTGATCAGGATGGCGATGGTGGCGACCATGATGCTGGTGTCGAAGCGGTAGTAGCCATAGCGGATGGCGAGGTCGCCGATGCCGCCGCCGCCGACCACGCCGGCCACCGCCGAGTAGGACAGGAAGCTGATCGAGAGCACCGTGAGCGCCAGCACCAGCCCGGCGCGCGCCTCCACCAGCAGCACGCGCAGCACGATCTGCGCCTCCGAGGCGCCCATCGCGTGCGCCGCCTCGATCACGCCGCGCGGCACCTCGCGCAGGTTTTGCTCGACCATCCGGGCGAAGTACGGGATCGCCGCGAACGACAGCGGTACGGCGGCCGCCAGCGGCCCGATCGAGGTGCCGGCGATCAGGCGCGTGAACGGCACCAGCGCGACCAGCAAGATGATGAAGGGGAACGAGCGCACGGTGTTGACCAGCCAGCCGAGCACCAGCGCCAGCGGCCGGTTTTGCAGCGACTGGCCCTCTTCCACCAGGAACAGCAGCACGCCGAGCGGGCCGCCGATGACGACCGCGGCGGTCAAGCCGATCGCCAGCATGGTCAGGGTCTGGCCCAGCGCGGTCCAGATTTCGGGCAGCCAGGCGACGATGGAATCAAGCATGGATTTCCTCCTGCCAGGCGTTGGCTTCGAATGCGGGGACGATGTTCGGCACGCCGCGTTGCTGGCCGAATGGCGCGCCGTGGTGTGCCGCCAGTTCGCGCCCCAGCGCGGTTTTGCGCACGGTGCCGGTGTCGGCCAGCGAGAATTGCTCGGCGATGGCGCCCTCCTCGACCACCGCGACGCGGTTGCAGATCGCGCCCAGCACCGACAACTCATGGCTGACGATGACGATGGTCACGCCCAGGCGCACGTTGATGTCGCGCAGCGTCTTGAGCAGCGCGCGGGTGGTTTCGGCGTCGAGCGCCGAGGTCGGCTCGTCGCACAGCAGCACCGCCGGGCCGCTGGCGAGCGCGCGGGCGATCGCCACGCGTTGCTTCTGGCCGCCCGACAACTGGGCTGGATAACTGTCGGCCTTGCCGCCCAGTTCGACCAGCTCCAGGCATTCGGCGACGCGCTCGGCGATCCGCGCCCGGTCCAGGTGGCCGTGGATGCGCAGCGGGAAGGCGACGTTGTCGAACACGCTGGCGTTTTGCAGCAGGTTGAATTGCTGGAAGATCATGCCGATCTGCTGGCGCGCCGCGCGCAGCTCGCGCTTGCCCAGCGCGGTCAGTTCGCGCCCGGCGACGGTCACGCTGCCGCTGTCGGGGCGCTCGAGCAGATTGAACAGGCGCAGCAGAGTGGACTTGCCGGCGCCGCTCTTGCCGATCAGGCCGAAGATCTCGCCTTCGCGCACTTCCAGGGTGACGGCCTTGACCGCGTGAAACGGTTCGCGCCCGGCCAGATGAAACGATTTGCTGGCCGCATCCAACCGGATCAAGACCCGGTTCGGATTGCGCAGCGCGGAGATGTTTGTCGATGTCGTCATGGTGCGATGTCGTCCCGATGATTGCCAGAGCCATCAGTATTGCATCGCACAATGCGCGCCGAAAACGAAGAAATTCGGTTTTGCTTATGCGGAAAATCGCGCCG
>JACMLV010000139.1 GCA_014379395.1 Burkholderiaceae bacterium | reverse complement strand
TTAGACGCGAAAAATTCGAGCGTTTTTAACGCTTTCGCCGAAACAATGCGCTGCCATAATTTCACATACTCGTTGAACTCTTCGGTGTAGTCACGATGCTCGACCATGGACAGGAAAACTCGGTTTAGGCGTTCTTTCTGTCGATCCGTCAAATCGGAGTTCTTGAGCCCCCGAGCGAGACGGGCGCGAATGAAACCGGAATACGATCCGATATAGCGCAACTCGATGTAGCGCACAGCAAGTTCTATGCATGCCGCATCATTTGCGCGGGCGCCTTCCGCAATTAGGTAAAGAGTTGCCCGGTATTGAAGCCAGTTCCTTCTATCGGGTAGCCACGCTGGGGCACCAGGTTCGGTAGCTTCCTGGGTTTCAATGGAAAACGAACCGCGCTGGGTGCGATGCGCTGCAAGCAACTCTGCTTTGCTCCATCCGTTAGGAACCCCATGATAAGTTTCCAGCGTGACGCGAAATCGGCCTCCGTAAGTGATCATTGGCATTAATCCCGCTCCGGCGCGCCCAACGGGAAAAGCCGCCGATAAGGCCGCGCCTCTTCCACCGCGCGTGCGAAGGACGGACGGGCAAGCAAGCGTGCGCGGAAGGCGCGCAAAACGGGATAGGCCTCGGAAATCGGGTGCGTCCAATCCGCATAGAACAGCGACGGTGCGGCCGCGCAGTCCGCCAGTGTGAAGTCCGCGCCAGCGGCCCAAGTTCTGCCGACCAGTTGCGTTTCCAACCACGCGTAAGCCAGATCCAGTTTTTCCTGCGCATGCAGCAAAGCGTCGTGCCGCTTCGCTGGATCGCCAGTGAGCGCGCCGTTTACCGCGTGTTGTACCGGACTCATCACATGCAGGTCGAAGAAGCGGTCGAGAAAACGCACATCCAATGCGGCCATCGGATCGTTGGGCAACAGGCGTACCGGCCCTGGATGGGCGAGCTGCAGATACTCGATAATGATGCTGGTCTCGACGATGCTTCGCTTGTTGTCCAGCAAGAGCGGAAACTTGCGCAGCGGCCAGCGCCGCAGCCACTCTTCGGCGTGCTGCGGCGTATCCGGCCCGAGGCAGCGGAATTCGAAGGGGGTGCCGTTCTCATACAGCGCAATGAGCACTTTCTGCGTGTACGAGGAAAAGGGATGACCATAGAGCGCCAGTGACATGGTGGGATCTCCTGTTTGTAAACTACCTGCATATTACGAGTTGTTAGTCCACGTTTCGCGTGCGCCAGCACGTCCGCGGCGTTGGAAGTACTATCGACTACTCCAAGACCGGGGCCGCGGGGTCGCACTCAGCCCGTGACTATCCGATGGATTGCGATCACGACAACTCAGGGGATGAAAATGCGGAAACCGACGAGCGACGAAATCAACAATAACATCGCGCCGGATGTCGAAGCCCCTGTCGATGTCCCTGTCGATGCCCCTATCGAAGCCCCCGTCGACGCCGGCACGCCCTTCCCGCCGATACGTCGGCTAGGTGTGTCGAGGGTCTTTGAGTGGTTGCGCTTGGGGTGGCGCGATCTGTGCGCCGCGCCACAGGTGAGCTTGTTTTATGGCCTCTGTTTTGCCGGGATGGGTTTTTTTCTTCGCATCGTGCTGGCGAACACGCCGCAATATCTTTCCGCCTTGACGTGTGGTTTTCTGCTGGTCGGGCCGGTGCTTTCGCTTGGTTTGTACGACGTCAGCCGCCGTCTGGAGAAGCAAGAGCCACCGATGTTCAACAGCCTGTTTGCGGTGCGCGGCCGCTGGAACAATATCGGCGTGCTGGCGGTGGTGCAGGCGGTCATTCTGCTGCTGTGGGTGCGCGCTTCGATGATGGTGTTCGCGCTGTTTTATAACAGCGGCTTGCCGACTCTGGAAGGTTTTTTGTCGCAGCTATTTTCGTTCGACAATATCGAATTTATCGCCGTTTACTGCTGCGTCGGCCTTCTCTTCGCCGGCATCGTGTTTGCCATTAGCTGGATCGCCATTCCCTTGATGCTCGACAGGGATACCGATGCGATCACCGCGATGCTCATCAGCACCTCGGCCTTGTTCGTTAATTTTCCTGTCGCCATCGTCTGGGCGTCAACCATCGTCGGTTTGGTGGTGTTCGGCTTTTTCACCTGGAATCTCGGTTTTATCGTTGCCATGCCACTGGTGGGGCATGCCACATGGCACGCCTACCGCGAGGTATTGGGGCCGGCGGCCGCAAGCGACGCTTCGGCGGCGATGGGCGAATAGTCCCCGTGGCCGCAGTATTCGCACACGACGCTGAATCCGGGCGGCAGGCAGCCACGAGCGGCACTCACGACAGTTGCCGTGGCGGACGAACACGCGGGTGCGCCACCCGGCAGCCTTCATGGTCTAAGCTATATCTTTGTCATCCATAAGGAGAACGAAAATGGCCAGCAAGAACACGATTTGTCTTTGGTACGACGGCACCGCCAAAGAAGCTGCGCAGTTCTACGCCAAGACGTTTCCGGACAGCGCAGTGGGAACGATCCATCGCGCGCCCGGCGACTATCCCTCCGGCAAGGAGGGCGACGTCTTGATGGTCGAGTTCACCGTGATGGGCATCCCTTGCATCGGCTTGAACGGTGGCCCGGCGTTCAAGCACAGCGAGGCTTTCTCCTTCCAGGTGGCGACCGACGATCAGGCCGAAACCGACCGCTTGTGGAATGCGATTGTGGAAAACGGCGGCCAGGAAAGCGCCTGTGGCTGGTGCAAGGACAAGTGGGGCCTGTCGTGGCAGATCACGCCGCGCGCCCTCACCGGGGCGATCGCCGATCCCGATCGCGCGGCGGCCAAGCGCGCTTTCGAGGCGATGATGCATATGGGGAAAATCGACATCGCTGCGATCGAAGCGGCCCGGCGCGGTTGACGGGCGTCGTTTTTTTCTGCTGGCAGTGAACGGCTGCGTTCGATACCAACGAGCGCACTGACTCTATGCGGGCTTTCAGCTACCCGGTAAGCCCCTCACCGCCCCCTCACATATCCCACACCGGCTTTCCCCCGAACCGCTCGACCAGAAAATCGAGCATGGTGCGCAGCGACGCGGGCAGATGTTTGCGCGACAGGTAGACGCCCCATATGGCCAGCTCGGGCGGCGACCAATCGGGCAGCAGCTGGACCAATTGCCCGCTTCGGATCATCTGGCCGACCAGATAAGTCGGCTGGAGCGCGACGCCCGCCCCGGCCAGCGTCGCCTGCGTCAGCACCGCCGCCTCGTTGGCGCTGAGGTTGCCGCCGACCGGCACGCTGACTTGTTCATCCCCGCGCGAAAAACGCCACTCGCCTTTGCCGAAGTTCGAATAGGTCAGGCAGTTGTGCCGCGCAAGGTCGGCGGGCGACTCGGGCAATCCGCAGCGCTCGATGTAGCCGGGCGAGGCGCAGATCACGGATCGGCACGGCGCGAGGCGGCGCGCGACCAGGCTCGGGTCGAGCTCGCCCGATATCCGCACCGCCAGATCGACCCGGTCCTCGATCAGGTTGACGGCGCGATCAACCATCAGCATGTCGACCGACACTTCCGGGTACTGCGCGAGGTAGTCGCTGACCGCCGCCGCGAGGTGGGCGATGCCGAACGACATGCTGGCGGTGATGCGCAGCGGCCCCTTCGGCCCTTGGTCGCCCTGCCCCGCCCCTTCCTGCATTTCGGCCGATAGTTCGAGCATGTGCCGGCAACGCGCCAGGCAGGATTCGCCCGACGCGGTCAGCGAAATGCGGCGCGTCGAGCGTTGCAACAGGCGCGTGCCGAGCCACTGTTCCAGCTCGGTGACGTAGCGCGTGACCATCACCCGGCTCATGCCGAGGTGGTCGGCGGCGGCGGTGAAGCTGCCGCGCTGGGCCACTTCGGTGAACACCTGCATTGCGGCGAGTCGGTCCATTTGCGCATCCAGTGAAATAAATATGCACATATTTACCTATTTATCTGTGCATATCAAGCTCCTAGAATGCAAGGCATCCCAACCGCATCGAGGAGAATTTCATGAAACCGCTACGCAAACTGATCGGCACCGCAATGCTCGCTTTCGCCGTCGCCGGCGGCGCCGTCGCGCAAGAAGCGCCCGCGCTCAAGCTGAAGGTTTATAACGCCGACGGCAACAGCTTCCACGTCAACTCGATCCTGGTGACCGGCAAGCAGGACGCGATGCTGATCGACGCGCAGTTCACCCGCGCCGACGCGCACCGCTTTGTGGCCGAGGTGCTGGCGAGCGGCAAGACGCTCAAGTCGGTCTATGTCAGCCACGGCGATCCCGATTATTACTTCGGCCTGGAGGTGATCAAGGCCGAATTTCCCGATGTGAAGGTCTACGCCAGCGCGCCGACCATCGCCTGGATCAAGAACACGGTGCAGAAAAAAGTGGCGTTCTGGGGGCCTAAGATGGGCACGAACGCGCCGCACGCGCCGGTGGTCCCGGAAGCGCTGCCGAAGGACGGCTTGGCGCTGGAAGGCCAGAAGCTTGAGGTGATGGGCCTCGATGGCGAGCTGCCGGGTCGTAGCTTTGTCTGGATTCCGTCGATCAGGGCGGTGGTCGGCGGTGTGAATGTGTTCGGCGGCTTGCATGTCTGGACCGCAGACACCCAGACCAAGGCCGAGCGCGCCGCCTGGGTGAAGACGCTCGACCGGATCGAGGCGCTGAAACCGGCCACCGTGATTCCCGGCCACGCCCGCGATCTCGGCCAGTCGGGCGTCGAGGCGGTGCGCTATACCCGCGCTTATCTGCAACGCTTCGAAACCGAGCTCGATAAGGCGCCCGATTCGGCCGCGCTGATCGACTCGATGAAGCACCTTTATCCCGACGCCGGGCTGGACATCGCCTTGAGCATCGGTGCCAAGGTCAACAAAGGTGAGCTAAAGTGGTAGTCCCATTTACTAAATGACTGTTCAAGGAAAAACGATGAAAACCGCATTGGATACGCAAGCCCTGGATCAGCTGTTTCGGGAAGCCCATACCTACAGCCATTTCACGGACGAAGCGGTCAGCGACGACACGATCCGCGATCTGTACGAGCTGCTCAAGTGGGGGCCGACGTCGATGAACACGCAGCCGGCGCGCTATGTTTTTGTGCGCGGCGCCGAGGCGAAGGAGATGCTCGTCCCGGCCATGGTCGCGAGTAACGCGGAGAAGACCAAAAAGGCGCCGCTGACGGTGATCGTCGGCATGGACAGCGAGTTCTACGAGCATCTGCCGACCCAGTTCGCGGCGTATGACGCCAAGCCCATGTTCGCCGGCAACGCGGCGTTGGCCGAGGCGACCGCGTTCCGCAACGGCACACTGCAAGGCGCGTACCTGATCATGGCGGCGCGCGCGCTGGGCCTCGATTGCGGCCCGATGAGCGGCTTCGATCCGGCCAAGGTCAACGCGGCGTTTTTCCCGGATGGCCGCACCAAGGCCAACTTCCTCATCAATCTGGGCTATGGCGCGGCCAACGGGCACCACCCGCGCGGACCGCGGCTGCCGTTCGAACAAGTGGCAAAAATCGTCTGAGCGAAATTGAAAGGAATATGGTGAATAACGCTGTCCTGCATTACATCTACGATCCGCTGTGCGGCTGGTGCTATGGCGCGGCGCCGCTGGTGCGCGCCGCCCGCGACGTGTTGACGGTGCGCGGCCACGGCGGCGGCATGATGACGGGAAGCCGCCGCCAGCAGGTGTCGGCCCAACTGCGCGACTACGTTATTCCCCATGACCACAGAATCGCGCAACTGACGGGCCAGCCCTTCGGCGACGCCTATTTTGACGGCTTGCTGCGCGATCCCGACGCCGTCTTCGATTCGGCGCCGCCGATCGCCGCCATGCTGGCGGCCGACGCGGTGGCCGGCGGCGGCCTCGACCTGCTGGCGCGCATCCAGACGGCGCACTATGTCGAGGGGCGGCGCATCGCCGAATCGTCGGTTCTGATCGGGCTGGCCGCCGACATCGGTTTGGAGGAGGAGCGTTTCGCCGCGGCGTTCTATCTGATGCGGGGCGAGTCGACGCAAGCGCATATCAACGAAAGCCTCGCCTTGCTGGCCCAGGCCGGCGGCAGCGGCTTCCCGACCTTCGCCATCGAACGCGGCGGACGACTGCAAACGCTCGACATCTCGACCTATCTCGGCCAACCCGATGCGTGGCGCGAGTATCTGAAAACCCAGGCTAATTGACATAGATTGTGGTCGAATTCTCGCACGTGATCGAGACCGGCCGGTCGCGGCGCGAAATCGAATGCCAAGCTGCCGCGAGGCACTTACACACTATTCCATCATCAATACCTGCTTATCAGAGACCAATGGTGATACTATCCCGTGCATATGTTTCCCCTAACCTGCACGCTCCAGATATTCATCGACGACGCTTGGCGCGACGCTGGGGCGCTCGATTTGACCGGCGACCTTGGGCGCGGGGTGGAGGCGTCCACTTATCTGATCTATCTGCCCGCCCACGCCCTTGAATACTGGGGCAGGTCGGACGCGGCGGCGCTCTCTGTTAACTTCCCGGTCAATTTGATCACCTACCCCAACGAGACTTGGCCGCCCTTCCTGGTCGATTTGCTGCCCCAGGGCTATGGCCGAGTTGAATTGTTGAAGCAACTGGGACGGGACCAAGCGGGCGGCCCCGGCGCGGATTGGGAACTGTTGTGCGCCGGCGCCGGCAATCCCATCGGCAACGTCCGGGTCAAGGAGGCGCACCAATGGGTCGCGGCGCGAACCGGGGCGGCTAACCGTGGATTCACCATGGACGAGGTCGCATCGCGCGCAGGCGATTTCAATGAGTACCTGGCGCAGCACGGGCTGTTTCTAGCCGGCTCGTCGGGCATTCAGGGCGAGTGGCCGAAAGTCCAGCTCACCCGTGCGCGCGACCAGCTTTTCTACCTGGACCACACGCTACCCGACGAGCTGGCCGAACAGCACTTCATCGTCAAATTTGGACGAGGCACGGACGCCTCGCTGGCCGACATCTTGCGCCTGGAGGCGCCGTACATGCGTCTTGCGCGGGGGCTGGGGCTCGATGTCCATGCCGAGCTCACCTTGCGCGGACGCGCCTTGTTCATACCGCGCTTCGACCGGGAAGTCATCGACGACCGGGTGACGCGCCACGCCCAGGAGAGCATCGCCTCTCTGTGCGGCATCGGCGGGTTCGGCATGGCGCCCTCGCATAACGAGGTTTGCCGACAACTCGGCGAGGTGGCGACCGATCCGACCGGCGCGGTCGTCGAATATCTGAAACGCGACATCGCCAACATCGCCCTCGGCAACAAGGACAATCACGCCCGCAACACGGCCATCCAGCGCCGCCACGACGGCAGCGTGGGCCTGACGCCCTTATTCGATTTCGCGCCGATGTGGCTGCATCCGGACGGCATCGCCCGGCGGATTCGGTGGCAAGCCGATGACGGCGGCTCGCCCGATTGGGCCAGCGCGATCGGCCAAGCCTGCGAGGCGGCAAACCTTGAGCGCGCCCCGGTGGCGGCCGGCGTGCGGGCGATGGCCGCGCCGCTGGCGACCTTGTTGGCGGACGCGCGGGCGCTCGGCATAGAGGAGCAGTTCCTGACGCCGTTTGAAAAGACGGTGGACAATATTCGCTCGCAATTGGAAAAACTCTAGATGGACAAACGTTTCAAACCGCTTTCCCCGGGCGAGGAACTGCAGGTCCGGCGCGCCCTGGAGGACGAACTGGCGGCCGACCCGAGCATGCCGATTCCGGCGGTGATTCGAAAGATCCGCGCGGCGTTGCGCCTGACCATCGCGGAGTACGCGAAGCTGTGCGGCGTGTCGGCGCGCACCTTGCAGGATGTCGAGCGCGAAGAGTCAAGCCCGACGCTGGCGACGGCCGAAAAGCTGCTGCGGCCGATGGGCATGGCGCCCGGCGCGGCGCTCAAACCGCGCCGGCGTTGATTTACTCTCGGTTCAGGAACTGATAAGGGTCTCGTCTGCCCGCTCTTTTTAAATCAGAGGATCGACTCGCCGCTATTTCTTCGGTTGCGCCAGCTTGTACGAGGCGGCCACTTTTTCGCTGTAAGTTTGCAAGTCCCGCAATCTCGATTCATGCGACGGGTGGGTGCTCCCGAACTGCGTCGACGGTCCGCTCCCTGTCACCAGCCGGAACTTGCGCCACAACGAGATCGCCGCCTTGGGGTCGTAACCGGCCCGGGCGGCCAGTTCCAGGCCCATCCGGTCGGCTTCGGCTTCCTGTTCCCGGCTATTGGGAAGCAGGTAGAACAAAGCCGAGATTTCCGCCAGTTCGTCTTTATCGGCGCCAACGACGGCGCCCAGCAGGCCGACCGCCATCGGCGTCCTTGATTGTTCCGATGCCCTTTCGCGGCCATGTTCGCGCAGCACGTGCGCGATTTCATGGCCGATGGTGGCGGCGATTTCATCGTCGCTCAGCCGCAGGTTGTGAATCAGGCCGCTGAAGAAAACGATTTTTCCCTTGCCGAAGCAGAAGGCGTTCATCTGCGGCGAGCGGATGACGTTCACTTCCCATTCCCATCCGGGCGCGTCAAGCCGGAAAATTGCCGTGTGCGGGATCAGGCGTTGCGCGATCGCCCGCACGCGCTCGACCATGGCCTCGTTCTGGTTCCAATCGTGGTTGGCCTGGGCGTCTTTCTTGAGCAGCGCGTAGGCCCCGGCCATCGAGCGCTCGAACTGGTCCGCCGGAAAGCTCAGGTATTGCGAGCGCTCGACCCCGACCACGCCGGGCCCGGTTGTCCGGACCGTGCCGACGTCGGCGCAGGCCGACACCAGGCAGGCGGCGGCGATGCAACTGGCTGCTTTGGCGCGCATGGTTGAAGGTCGCTTCGGCAATAGATTTGAGTCGGGTCCGACCCGCCTTATGCGGCGCCCGCGCCGCAGCACTTCTTGTATTTCTTGCCGCTGCCGCAGGAGCACGGGTCGTTGCGGCCGACCTTCGGCGTCTCGCGCACGACGGTCTGCGAGCCGGCGGCCGCGTCCTGCTTGTGGCGCAGCTTGGTCCAAAACGCGTTGATGCTGACGACGGCGGGCGCCACCATGCCCGGCCAGCGCTCGGCGTCGTCGTCCACCGCGTCCATCGCCCGGCCATCCTCGGTGCCCAGGCGCATGAACGGCGCGAACCACGCCGGCGCGCTGACGAACAAGGGCGACCAGTCGGCGCTGTCCATCTCGGTGCCGAGCAGGAAGCCCTCGCACCACTCTTTCGCCCCGCCCCACTCCGGGCCGCAGTCGTAGATCGGCTCGAAGCTGCCCGGGTCTTCCCGCATCCAGTGTTCCATGTGGCCGTGATGGCGCGCGGCCAGGGCGGCGATGCGCCCGGCGGCGTCGGCACCGATGGCGGCCATGTCCGGCGCGCCCTGTTCCATGTCGAGCACCCAAGGCAGCCACTGCTCGGGCGCCATGTCGTTCGGGCCGATGACCAGCGCGGTCAGGAAACCTTCCAGGGTCGATATGTCCATCGCCCGCCCGCCCAGTCCGGGCGCGGCGAGAAGGACGTCGAGGGCGGCATATTCGTCGTCGGACAGGGGGAGGTTGGGTGCGTCGTTTGGCATGATGGGGGTGTCTTCGTGTCGAGTTGGGTGCTGCATGCGGCATGCAGGCTTGCGCGGGCCGGAGCCGGCGGGTGCGATATTGTAGCCGGGGCCGATCGGGCGCGGCCCGGTTGCGCCGGCGGGAAACCCCACCGACTCGCCGCGGCGCGATAAAATCGTGCCTGTTCGAGCCCGGCGGCGCGCCGATCGCGCTGGTGCGCGGCCCTCTTTCGTGGCACATTACGGCTCTTCATTTTTAAGGAACTGCGCATGCGCTCGTATCGAAAACTGGCCGGCGGCGTGATGCTGGGCCTGGCCGCCGCCGCGAGCGCGCAAACGCGGGAGGCCGCCGATCCGTATCAGTGGCTCGAGGACGTCGGCGGCGAGCGGCAACTGGCGTGGGTGCGCGAGCGCAACGCGCAGACGCGGCTCGAGATCGAGGGCCATCCGCAATTCGCGGCGATGTACGCGCGCCTGAAAGCGGTGCTCGATTCAAAGGAGCGCATCCCCTTCGTCACCCAGCACGGCGAGCACTACTACAATTTCGTGCGCGACGCCGACCATGTGCGCGGCATCTGGCGGCGCGCCACGCCGGACCAGTTCGTGCTCCCCGAGCCGGAGTGGGAAACCGTGATCGATCTCGACCAGCTGGCGCGCGACGAGAACGAGAACTGGGTCTGGGGCGGCGCGGCCTGCCTCTACCCGCAGGGCGAGCAGTGCCTGATTTCGCTCTCGCGCGGCGGCGGCGACGCGCACGTGATGCGCGAATTTAACGCCGTCTCGAAAATCTTCGTCGCGGACGGCTTCGCGCTGCCCGAGTCGAAGGGCTCGGCCGTGTGGATCGACCGCGACACGCTGCTGGTGTCGACCGATTTCGGCCCCGGCTCGATGACCAGTTCGGGCTATCCGCGCATCGTCAAGGAATGGCGCCGCGGCACCCCGCTGGCCCGGGCGCCGGTGCTGTTCGAGGCCCGCGCGGACGACCTCGGCGTGGAGTCGTACAAGGATTTCACGCCCGGCCACCAGCACCAGTTCATCGAGCGCCAGATCGGCTTTTATACGAGCGAGCTGTTCCTGCGGCGCGGCGCCGGCCTGGTGCGCATCGACAAGCCGGACGACGCCAAGGCCTACACGGTGCGCGACCAGTTGATCATCGAGCTGCGCTCGGACTGGACGGCGGGCGGCGTGACGTATCGCCAAGGCACGCTGCTGGCGGGCGATTTCCAGCGCTTCCTCGACGGCGAGCGGCGCTTCGAGGTGCTGTTCGCGCCCACGCCGACCACCTCGCTCGAGGGCGTCGTCGTCACCAACGACGCGCTCATGCTCAAGCAGCTCGACAAGGTGCGCGGCAAGATCGTCGAGCTGCGCCGCATCGACGGCACTTGGCGGCGCCGGGTGGTGGACACGCCCGCCTTCGGCACTTTGCAACTGAGCCCGGTCGATCCGATCGTGCTGGACCAGTATTTTTTGACCGTCACCGATTTCCTGCATCCGACCACGCTGTATCTGGGCCAGGCCGGCAACGACCGCCGCCGCGCCATCAAATCGCTGCCGGCCTTCTTCGACGCCAGTCCTTACAAGGTGGAGCAATTCGAATCGACCTCGAAGGATGGCACCAAGGTGCCGTACTTCGTGGTGATGGGCAAGGAGGCCAAGCTCGACGGCAAGAATCCGACCGTGCTGTACGGCTACGGCGGCTTCGAGATCGCGCTCACGCCGTCGTACAGCGGCGTCATCGGCGAGGCCTGGCTCAAGCACGGCGGTATCTATGTGCTGGCCAACATCCGCGGCGGCGGCGAGTTCGGCCCGCGCTGGCATCAGGCCGCGCTCAAGGAAAACCGCCAGCGCGCCTTCGACGATTTCATTTCGGTGGCCGAGGACGTCATCCGGCGCGGCCTGTCGAGCCCGCGCCACCTGGGCATCATGGGCGGCAGCAACGGCGGCCTGCTGGTCGGCGCGGCGCTGACCCAGCGCCCGGAACTGTTCAACGCGGTGGTGTGCCAGGTGCCGCTGCTCGACATGCGGCGCTACAGCAAGCTGCTGGCGGGCGCCTCGTGGGTGGGCGAATACGGCGACCCGGACGATCCGGCCCAGTGGGCCTACATCGGCAAGTATTCGCCGTATCAGAACGTGTTCGAGGAGAAGAGCTACCCGCGCGTGCTGTTTACCACCTCGACGCGCGACGACCGCGTGCATCCGGGCCACGCGCGCAAGATGGTGGCCAAGATGCTCGACCAGGGGCATGACGTGCTGTACTGGGAAAACACCGAGGGCGGCCACGCCGGCGCGGCCAACAACGACCAGCAGGCGCAGATGTGGTCGCTCACCTACACCTTCCTGCTCGACCAGCTGAAGTAACCGGCGCGGCCGGCGCCGATGGCCGGTTCCGCGTTCATATGGTTTATATGAGGTGGGAGATGTCGTCGTATTGCGCGGCCGCCTTGGCGAAGGCCGCGTTGGGGGTGGCCGCGGCGCCGGCGCCGAACTCCTGCCGCACGGCGGCCTTGTTGGCGTCGATCCAGTCCACCGCGCGGTGCAGGTTGTCCATCTGGCGCGACTGCGCATGGTCGGTGGCGGTGAGGCTGTCGACCATGGCGACGAACGCGTCGGCGAAATCGTCGAGGGCGGCGACCACCCTACCCTTGTTGCCGGCCAGCGCGGAATCGAACTGGGCGGCGTCGATCGAAGCGAGCCCGGTCTGTGGATCGACGCTCACTCCCAGCGTCGCCAGGCCGCCCTTGTGGCCGGCCTCGGCGCCGGTCAGGATATTGCCGATCTCGCGCCGGGTGGCGAAACGCGCGCGCTCGGCCTCCCAGCTGCCCTCCAGCACGCCGCCCTTGGCCACGCCGGGCGCGAAGCGGTTCACGCCGGCGTTATAGGTCTGCACAAATTCGTCGAGCGCGGCCTTGATGTCGGCGCCGGAGCTTTGGGCGTCGAGCCGGCCCAGCTGTTGCGCGGCGCCCTCGCCCTGCAGCAGGCTCTTGGCCAGTTCACCCAATTCGGCGTATTGCGCCTTGAACGTCACCTCGACCCGGTTCAGCACCGTGACCATGTTCTGGCCCGGCCGGCTGAACGATCCCAGGGCGTCGAGCCCGGTCGGCGTGGTGGAGGTGGGCAATTCCTTCGGCCGCAGCGCGGCGCCGAACTGATCGAGCAGGCTGGCGAAGTCGGCGCCGTTGGCGGACGCGCCGGCCGTGCCCGCCGCGCGCGGGTCGAGCAGATCGCCGCCCAGGCCATTGGCGACCCGCTTGTCGGCTCGATCGAACAGCGACGCCAGCGTTTCGCCCTTGAACTGCGCGAGGTTGGCGGACAAGTTGGCGAGATCGACGGAAGAGATCGACATGGTTACTCCTTGGACATATGCGTTTCCGACTTGAAACAGCTCCAAGCATACGCTAGTGCGGTCCGATTTGCTGCGGATCATGTAAGCGACGGTAAGCGAAGCGCGCGCCCCGATCCGATCCGCCCTTCCCGGCCGAAAGCGGCCTCGAGACTGGCACCATTGCGTGCGAAGCGGCAACGCACTCGTGTATTTCCGTTTAATATGGGGCAATTATTTGACCCGCATCAATACGATAGCATAGCCACCACAATGACAAAACCTCACGCAGTTCCCGCCGAGGCGGCACGATGAAGCTCGACCTCCCTCCGCCCTCCTCGCTGGCGCGCGGCGCCGCCTCCTCCTTCGCGCCGGAGCAGCGCGCGCCGGCCGCCATTCCCGCGTATCTGGAAAAAGTCTACTGGTGGGCCTATGTCCATCCGAACGCGGTGCGCGTGTTCGAGCGCCCGTGGCTGGTCAACCTGATCCTGTTCGGCAATTACGCCAAGCTGCGCGACGCGGCCCTGCGCGACATCGGCAAGGACGCCCCCGGCGCCACCTTGCAAGTGGCCTGCGTGTACGGCGACCTGACGCCGCGCCTGCGCCTGTGCGTCGCCCCGGACGGCGCGCTGCACGTGGTCGACGTGCTGCCGGTTCAGCTTGCCAATCTGCGCGCCAAGCTGCCGCCCGACGAACGGGTGGCGCTGTTCCAGTACGATTCGGCCGCGCTCGGCTTCGCCGACGCCAGCTATGAGCGGGTGCTGCTGTTTTTCCTGCTGCATGAAATGCCGGAGAACGTGCGCCGGCGCACGCTGGCCGAGGCGTACCGGGTGCTCAAGCCGGGCGGCAAGATCGTGCTGGTCGATTACCACCGGCCGAACCAGGCCAACCCGCTGCGCCGGCCGATGCAGGCGCTATTGCGGCGCCTGGAGCCGTTCGCCGAGGATTTGTGGCAGCACGAGCTGCGCGATTATTTCCCGGCCGACGCCGAGTTCTCCAGCGTGCGGAAGGAAACCCACTTCGGCGGCTTGTATCAGAAGGTGGTGCTGGTGCGCGCGGAATAGCGGGCGCGGCGCTGGCGGGCGCGCCTTGCGGGGAAATTTTTGCCCGTGCCGCGCGGGCGCGAGAGCGCGTCTCGGCGGCCCCGCCACCCCACCAGGCGCCTATGGCGACGCGCACAGGCAATGGGTCAGCGTGACGAACGGCCGGCCCTCCTCGCGCAGGCCGGACAGCCAGCTCAGGTCGTC
>JACMLV010000138.1 GCA_014379395.1 Burkholderiaceae bacterium | reverse complement strand
GTCAGGGCCAGCAGCTTGCCGCCCGGCAGGGCCACATACACGTTGCCGCCGCCGGTCACCAGGCCCGGCGCGTTGCGCAGCGTCAGCGCCGGCGCGCTGCGCTGCACGCTCCATTTCTTGGCGCCGGTCTTGGCGTCGTAGCCGACGATGCGGTTGTCGATGCTGCGCACCACCACCACGCCGTCGCCGATGGCCGGGGCCGACAGGATCTCGCTCGACGCCTGCTGGCGCCAGAGCGGCTTGCCGTCCGCGTCGAAGGCCAGGATCTGGCCCTTGACCGCGCCCACCACCACCACGCCGCCGTCGCTGCCGACGCCGGCGGTCAGGTCGAGGCCGGTCTTGATGCGCCATTGCTCCTTGCCGCTGGCCGCGTCGAGCCGCGCCAGGGCGCCCTCGGCGTCGGCCACGAACAGGCTGTCGCCGGCCAGCGCGGGCGAAAACGCGTAAACGCCGGCCTTGCCGATCGAATACTTCCACACGTTGCGCACGGCGATGCTCGATTTCAGCTCGACCAGCGCGGCCGGCTTGTTTTTCGTGTCCTTCGAGCTGAACGGATTGAGCGATGAACACCCTGCAATCAGAGCCAGCAGGCTCAGGGCAACAAGCTTTTCGGTGATACGCATAAAAGTTTACCTTGATGTTGATTGTCGATGCCGGCCGCGGCGCCGGCATGGCGCCGCGCCGTCAAGCGGGGCCGCCGATGGCGCGATGCCAGCCGCTTAGGCCTTGGCCTCGGGCGCGCTGCCGCCGATCGCCTCGAGTTTCAGTTCGATCAGGCGGCGCCCGGGATTGTTCTTGTCGGTCGCGCTCAACGCGGCCAGGTAGGCGGCGCGCGCCTCGGCCAGCTTGTTCTGCGCGACCAGGATGTCGCCCTTGCGGTCGGCCACGGCGCCGGCGAACTGCGCCGCGTTGGCGCCGGCCAGCGCCTTGAGCGCCTCGTCGTGGGCCTGCTCGTCGAGCAGGATGCCGGCCAGGCGCAGCTTGGCCACCGTCTGGTATTCCTCGTTGCCATGCTCGGCGGCCCATTGCAGCTGCGCCTTGGCGGTCTTCAAATCCTTGGCCTCGTAGGCGCTCTTGGCCGCGACCAGCGCGGCCATCGGCGCGTAGGCGGTGCCGCCGAAACGCGACTGCATGTCGCCGGCCGCGCGCTGCACCTTGGCGCCGTCGTTGGCCGCCGCCGCGTTTTGCAGCTCGTCGTAGAGCTGCGCGGCCTGGCTCGCCTGGCTGCGCTGGTAGTAGTTCCAGCCGGCCCAGCCGCTGTAGGCCAACAACGCCGCGATCAGCACCCAGGAAATGAGGTTGCCGTACTGATTCCACCACGCCTTAAGCGACGCCAGTTGTTCCTGTTCTTCGAGATCGTATGCCATGAGTTTTTATTGGAATGGTTAAGGAAAACACCCGGACGCGAATCCGGGCCGGGCAATCAGTGATGATAATGCACGTGGTCGTGGTCGTGGCCATCGCCGACGATCTGGTCCACCAGATAGTCGACGACGGCGTCGAACGGCACCGTGTTTTGCTGGTGCGCCGGATCGCCGCAGCGCATCGCCTTGACGCTGGCGACATGCTGCGCCACCTCGTCCTCGCCGAGGATGACGGCGAACGCGGCGCCGCTGGCGTCGGCTTTTTTCATCTGCGTCTTGAAGCTGCCGCCGCCGTTGCTGGCGGCGCAATGCATCACCACGTCGAGGCCGGCGTCGCGGATGCGCTCGCCCAGCACGAAGGCTTGCAGCTGGGCCGCCTCGCCTTGATGCACCAGATAGACGTCGCACTGGTTGGGCGCCTCTGGCTCGCCGATCGCCTTCATCAGCTCGATCAGGCGCTCGATGCCCATCGCGAAGCCGACCGCCGGCGTCGGCTTGCCGCCGAACATTTCGATCAGGGGATCGTAGCGCCCGCCGGCGCACACGGTTCCCTGCGCGCCGAGCTGGTCGGTCACCCACTCGAACACGGTGCGGTTGTAGTAGTCGATGCCGCGCACCAGGCGCGGGTTGATCGTGTACGGGATGTTGTTGTGCTGCAGGATCTTCTGCACGCCCTCGAAGTGCGCCAGCGATTCCGCCTCCAGATAGTCGAGCAGCTTGGGCGCGCCGTTGACGAGCTCCTGCATGGCCGGATTCTTGGTGTCGAGGATGCGCAGCGGATTGGTGTGCAGGCGGCGCTTGGCCTCGGCGTCGAGCAGCTCGAGGTTGGCTTCGAAATACGTGATCAGGTCGGCGCGGTGGCGCAGGCGCTCGGCGGCGTCGCCGATCGAATTGAGCTCGAGGCGGATGTCTTCCAGGCCCAGGTCGTCCCACAGGCGGCGGCACAGCATGATCATCTCGGCGTCGATGTCCGGGCCGGTGAAGCCGACCGCCTCCGCGCCGAACTGGAAGAACTGGCGGTAGCGTCCGCGCTGCGGCCGCTCGTGGCGGAACATCTGGCCCTTGTACCACAGGCGTTTCGGTCCCTCGTAGACCAGATTGTGCTCGAGCACCGCGCGCACCACGCCGGCCGTGCCCTCCGGGCGCAAGGTCAGCTGGTCGCCGTTCATCGAATCGGTGAACGAATACATTTCCTTTTCGACGATGTCGGTGACGGCGCCGATGGCGCGCGCGAACAGCCGGGTTTCTTCGACGATCGGGGTGCGGATCTGCTGGAAGCCGTAGCTTTGCAGCACCGACTGGGCGGTGTTTTCAAACAACTCCCACAGCGGCGCGTCGGCCGGCAGGATGTCGTTCATGCCTTTGACGGCGGTGATCTTTTCTGCTTTTTTATTTTCGGACATTTTATTTACTTCGCTGAATTCTGTTTCGATGAGTCTTGGAACACCTTGGGGAACCTAGGAGTCTGTCGGACTTAGGCTCGTCGGCTGCAAAAATATCTGGACGGTCCATATTTCGCCGTTTTCTCGGCCAATAGCTCGCTATTGGCACTGCGAAACCGTCAAAATCTGGCCTCGCCCAGCTATTTTTTCGCTTCGACTCCCTAAGTCCGACAGCCTCCCAGGCTGGAAATCCGGCACAAAAAAAACGCCGTCTCGGCGGAGAGGGCGGCGGGTAATTTCCCCACACGGCGCCGGCGTGGCGACGGATAATACCGGCTACCTCATTTTAAGCACCACTTTTGGAATTTTCCCATGGAAATCAAGGTCAATTTTCTCGATAAGCTTCGCCTGGAAGCCAAGTTCGATGATTTCACGCTGGTGGCCGACCAGCCGATCCGCTACAAGGGCGACGGGTCGGCGCCCGGTCCCTTCGATTACTTTCTGGCCTCGTCGGCCTTGTGCGCGGCTTACTTTGTGAAGTTGTACTGCGTAACTCGCAACATTCCGACCGAGAACATCCGCCTGTCGCAGAATAATATTGTCGATCCGGAAAACCGTTACCAGCAGATTTTCAAGATTCAGGTCGAGTTGCCGACCGATATCTCCGAAAAGGACCGCCAAGGCATTTTGCGCTCCATCGAGCGTTGCATGGTCAAAAAAGTGGTGCAAGCCGGTCCCGAGTTTGTGATCGAAGAGGTGGAGAACCTGGACGCCGACGCCCAGGCCTTGCTGGCCTTGACGCCGGCTCCCGACGCCAGCACCTATATCGCGGGCAAGGATCTGCCGCTGGAGCAAACCATCGCCAACATGTCGGGCGTTCTGGCGGGCCTGGGCATCAAGATCGAGATCGCTTCGTGGCGCAACATCATCCCCAATGTGTGGTCCTTGCACATCCGCGATGCGCACTCGCCGATGTGTTTTACCAATGGCAAGGGCGCGACCAAGGAAAGCGCGCTGGCGTCGGCGTTGGGCGAGTATATCGAGCGGCTGAACAACAACCATTTCTACGCCGGTACGTTCTGGGGCGAAGACATCGCCAACGCGGCCTTTGTCCATTACCCGGACGAGCGCTGGTTCGAGCCCGGCCCTAAAGACGCGCTGCCGGCTGAAATTCTCGATGAGTACTGCCTGGACATTTACGATCCCGATGGCGAGTTATGCGGCTCGCACCTGGTCGACACCAACTCGGGCAATGTGCGGCGCGGTATCTGTTCGCTGCCGTATGTGCGGCAGTCGGACGGCGAGGTGGTGTATTTCCCGTCCAACCTGGTCGAAAATCTTTATGTCAGCAACGGCATGAGCGCCGGCAATACGCTGGCCGAGGCGCAAGTGCAATGCCTGTCCGAAATTTTCGAACGGGCGGTCAAGCGCGAAATTCTGGAAGGCGAAATCGCCTTGCCGGACGTGCCGCACGAAGTGCTGGCGAAATACCCCGGCATTCTGGCCGGCATCCAGGGATTGGAAGAGCAAGGCTTTCCGGTGCTGGTGAAGGACGCGTCGCTGGGCGGAACCTACCCGGTGATGTGCGTCACGTTGATGAACCCGCGAACCGGCGGTGTCTTTGCCTCGTTCGGCGCGCACCCAAGCTTCGAGGTGGCGCTCGAACGCAGCCTGACGGAATTGCTGCAGGGGCGCAGTTTTGAAGGCCTGAACGACCTGCCTCGGCCCACCTTCGCCAGCAACGCCGTGACCGAGCCAAACAATTTCGTCGAACACTTCATCGATTCCAGCGGTATCGTGTCGTGGCGCTTTTTCAGCGCCAAAGCGGATTTCGATTTTGTCGAGTGGGATTTTTCCGGCCGGGGCGAGAATTCCAATGCGCAGGAAGCGGCGACCTTGTTCGGCATTCTTGAAGACATGGGCAAAGAGGCGTACATGGCGGTCTACGACCAACTGGGCGCCGTCGCCTGCCGGATCTTGGTGCCCGGCTATTCGGAAATTTATCCTGTCGACGATCTGATCTGGGACAACACCAACAAGGCATTGTTGTTCCGCGCGGATATCTTGAACTTGCATCGCCTGGACGACGCCAGCCTGGAAGCGCTGCTTGAGCGTTTGGAGGGCAACGAGCTCGATGAATACTCCGACATCGCCACCCTGATCGGCATCGAATTTGACGACAACACCGACTGGGGGCAGCTGACGGTTCTCGAGTTGAAGCTGCTCATTCATCTCGCCTTGCAGCAATTTGAGGAGGCGCACGAGCTGGTGGGCGCCTTCTTGCAGTACAACGACAACACGGTCGAGCGCGGATTGTTTTATCAAGCCTTGAACGTGGTGCTGGAGGTGCAGCTCGACGACGACCTGGAACTGGACGATTACGTGGTCAATTTCCGCCGGATGTATGGCGATCCGCGGATGGACGCGGTGCTGGGCTCGGTGGACGGCAGCGTGCGCTTCTTCGGCTTGACGCCGACCGGCATGGAACTGGAGGGGCTCGACCGGCACCGCCGGCTGATCGACAGCTACAAAAAATTGCATGTGGCGCGGGCCAATGCGGCGGCGAAAGCCGGCTAGGAGTCTGTCGGGCTTAGGGAGTCGAAGCGAAAAAATAGCTGGGCGAGGCCAGATTTTGACGGTTTCGCAGTGCCAATAGCGAGCTATTGGCCGAGAAAACGGCGAAAGATGGACCGTCCAGGTATTTTTGCAGCCGACGAGCCTAAGTCCGACAGACTCCTAGGGTAGATACGAAGGACAGATCGAGAGCCCTCAATATCGTGCAGGCTGGGCCTGTGATCCACTCAAGGGGGAAGCCAATGCCAACCAAGCCTTCAGCAGCAAGCTTCGAGAACTTCGGCCAGCAGGGCGCCGCTCAGCATCGTGAATTGGTGGATTATGTTTCAAACGATGTCACCTTTCCCACTGCCTACCTCCGGGCGGTCGCTGCCATCGCCAGCTCCGATGGCGTGCTTAACGTCGCTGATTTCAATGCCTTGAATGAAGTGGCATCGCTGCTGAGCGATTCGGCCTTGGCCCGCGTTGTGTTGTTGGAATGCATTGAACATCCCTTGCCTTGGAAAGTCGCCCTCCTTGATCTCCAGAGAGCGTCCGCCGGCATTGATCAAGCGACCGCCGCGGCCTCCTTCGAGGCGGCCCGTGCGCTCCTGTCGCTACAGGGGACGCGCAGCAGGGAGCTGGCTAAAAGTTTTGCTGGTGCATTAGGTTATCAATCCCGCCCGAACGAGTTGGAGGCGTTCGCGGCCGACGAGCAAACCATTTGGAGCAAAGTCAGCATGGGCTCGATGCGCATGCTCAAGGGACGCAAATACGCAGACCTCGCCGATTTGTGCGTGCGCGCCACCGGCGACCTGGCGCTCGCCAGCGCCGTGCTCGAGTTCGAACACGGTTCGCTGGACAAGGCGGAACTTGCCCAGCGAATGACGGCGGCGTGCGCCCGCGCGAGCCAGGAAATCTCCGGGTTCAATCAGCGCATCGCGGACTTTGAAGGCGCCCGCGACACCTCCTTCGCCTTCCTCGATTCGGCCTACGCTCTGCAAAAGCAGGTCAGCCAGCGCCTGGCGATCGCCGACGCGCGGATTGCATTCGAACGCGAGAGCTTCGACGAGGACATCGAGGATTATGTCCACGACGCCGGTAACGCATTCGAGCGCGAGGTGGTCGACCGCCTCAACACAGACCAGTGGAAACGCGCGCCTGTGTGGGACAGTATCGCCAAATCCACATTCGGCAAGGAGCTCGAGCGAAGGGTGAACCGGATCATTTCCCGGCGCGAGGAATCGCTGCGACTGATCCACGAAGATCTGCGGCTATTTCAGGAGGAGATGGCTTTGTCGCGCAGCACTATTTTGAAACGCTTGCATCACACCCAGCTGGCGGGCGCGGCGCCCGCCCTACGCTGGGGCACGCGCCTCAAGAATGGGGCCGAGACCGCCACCAACGCGACGCTGGCGGTAGGCGGCGCCACGGTCTTCGGGACTGGCGCGGCGGCCTATTTCCTGGGGGCGGCCGTTGTGATGCCGGTGGTGGCGCCTGCGGCGCCCATCATTGGCGGCGTGCTGCTGGTCGCCGGTGTATTCAAGTGGATGATGAATCCGGCGCAACGAAAGAGCGGCGAAATCGGCCACCAGCGCGAGCTGTTCGAAAAAGCGTTCCGGGCGCAACTAGATGCGGCGCGTCAAGAGCTGACGACGCAGTTGGATGCCACCTCGCAGCAGTTTCACGAGGCCGCGGAACGGCTGGTGCGGCCAGTCATTCTCGAAGCCCAGGCGGCGGACCGCCTGGCGGCCCTTCATCTCAGCGTGGCGCGCAAGCTGAACGACCATTCGCAGAAGGCGCTGGCGGACATGCTCGCAGCGCTCCCCAAGTGAGGTAACAATCTTCTATCGGGGCGGTAGCGCATGCGCCGAGTTTTCGAGTCGGACGGCGCGATCCGCAATGCGGGCTGATTGCGTTTTCCGCGCCAATCTGGACACCCATTCCGCGCCAAACTGGACAGTTTGAAGCAACGATATTGCGCCGAGGTCGTTTTCGTGACGACTTGAGCGCGCACAACGGCAGACAGCATCGTCATATTAGGAATGCGAATATTTCATATTTACTTGTTTTTGGAGTATTCTGTGTTTATTCGTTTTTAGGAGGCCTCCATGCGCCAAGCCATCTCCACCGAAAAGCAGCTGGGCCAGCTGCTTCTGGGTCTTCGCAAGTCCCAGGGGCTCACCCAGGCGCAGCTGGCGCAGCAGGCCGGCATCAGTCAGGCGCGGCTTTCCGTACTCGAACTGAATCCCGGGCGCATCACCGTCGAGCGCCTGATGCGCCTGCTGGGGGTGCTGGGCCTGGAGCTGGTCGTTCAGGAGAAGGGCGCCTCAGCCGAGGCATCCTCTAGCGCGCAGTCGGAGTGGTGATGGGCCGTCCCTCGAAGACCCAATCTCTGGCGGTCTGGATGAACGGCACGCTGGTCGGCTCCTGGAATCGGTCGCCAAATAAGGAACCCTCTTTTGTCTATGCCGAAGACTGGTTTGACGCTCCCGGTTTCCGGTCGCTGTCCTTGTCCATGCCCGCCATTCGGTCGAACCGGACCATCAAAGGTGCTGTCGTCAATTCGTATTTTGACAACCTGCTGCCCGACAGCGATGTCATTCGAAAGCGCCTGCAAGCCAAATTTCGGACCAAGGACGTCGACGCTTTCGCATTGCTGTCCGCTGTCGGTCAAGACTGCGTTGGCGCGATTCAGCTGTTGGTGCCCGGCATGGCGCCCGAGGGCATCGAGAGCATTGACGCCGTTCCTCTGGACGAGCTAGGCGTGGAGCGCCTCATCCAGCATGCCTTGGCCACGCCCAGCGCCCTGGTGGCTGAAGACGAGGACGACTTGCGCTTGTCCATCGCCGGCGCCCAGGAGAAAACGGCCTTGCTCTGGCATGAAGGGCATTGGTGCAAGCCGCTTCGCGCCACGCCCACCACCCACATCGTCAAGCTGCCCTTGGGACTGGTGGGCAATCGCCGCGCGGACATGACAACGTCTGTTGAGAACGAGTGGCTCTGTTCGCGCATCTTGCGGGCCTTTGGCATCCCGGCGGCGGAGACGTCGATCGCGACCTTCGGGCGGACAAAAACGCTGGTCGTGACGCGCTTCGACCGGAAAATGGCCAAGGCCGGAACCCATTTTTTGCGTCTGCCGCAGGAAGACCTGTGCCAGGCCACCGGCACGCCTTCCTCACTAAAATATGAGGCGGAGGGCGGCCCCGGCATGGCGGGCATCGCCACCTTGCTGGGACAGTCTCTGGAGCGAAAGCAGGATATCCGCACCTTCCTCAAGACACAGATCCTATTCTGGATGTTGCGGGCGACCGATGGCCACGCCAAAAACTTCAGCATTTTTCTGCTGGCCGGTGACCGGTATCGGCTCACGCCGATGTATGACGTCCTGTCGGCCTGGCCCATCATTGGTCATGGCCCCAACTTGATTCCCCCTCAGAAGGTCAAGATGGCGATGGCCTGGCTCGGCAAGAACCGGCATTACCTGGCCGACTCGACGTTGCGCCGGCACTTCGACGCCACCGCATGCAAGTGCGGCTATGGCGCCTCAGCCGACGACATGGTGGAGGAACTTATCGCGCAGACGCCCCGCGTCCTGGACCAGGTTGCAGCGGAGCTGCCTCCGGGTTTTCCGCAACAGCTCGCAGACAACATCTTTTCTGGATTGCGCGATTCGGCAACCCGTTTAAAGAGTCCCGCTTAGCCTGAGCGTGGAAAACGCCGGTTGTTGGTCGGGAATTCTTGGCCGGCTCCGGGCGTTCCCGCCGTGCCGGGGAACGTGTGCCAGGATGGCGGACCGGGAGCGCTGTGATCGGCAAGGGGGCTTGATAAGGCTAGCCCTTGGGCGAGGCCCTGCGGGCGCGTCCTTCTTGCGAACCGGTCATTTAAAAACAAGTGCCACATATGCAGCGTTTTGCATCCAAAGCTTTTTTTGGGCGTCGTCTTGGATGCAAAATTGGATGCAAAAATGTGGGCTTGAGGTGGACGAGGCTGGATGCCCTTGGACAAAAAAAATCGCCCTCTCATAGCGGAAAGGGCGGTTTTTTGGACTTGCTGGTACTGTAATGGACGAGTTCGTTGGTGCCCGGAGCCGGAATCGAACCGGCACGCCCTTGCGAGCACGAGATTTTAAGTCTCGGGTGTCTACCAGTTTCACCATCCGGGCAACGAGGCGAGATTCTAGCACAGCTTGCAGAGCCAAAGAACCTGCGACTGGCGGCCTTGGCGCTGGCGCCATTAAAAAACCATCATCCGTCCGGCCCCGGTAAAATCACGCCCGTGACACCGGCTTTCGCCGCAGCGCCGGTTTGAAATACTGCCTTATCAGTAGGAGCACTAAATCATGCATTGCAAAACGTCCCGCTGCGTCGCAGGTGGCTTATCGCGTCTATTCTCGCGTCTATTCAAAACGCTGCTGGGCGCGTCCTTGTTGATCGGCTGCCTGTCGGCCGGCGCGGCGTCCTTGCGCACCAAGGTGATCGTCGCCACCGAACCGTGGGCGCAACTGATGTACCTCGACGCGAACAACGCGCCGCGGGGCGCCATCGCCGACTTCGTCAATCGGATGAACGCGGTGCAGGACAGGTTTTATTTTGAATTGACGATTTATCCGCGCTTGCGCCTGAACCGGGTCTTTATCGATAAGGAGGCCGACGTCTATCCCATGCGCACGGTGTTGTGGACCGATCCGAAGCTCGGCTTGCTGCCCACTAAAACCATTCTGAGCAGCGGCGACGTCTATTTCGCCAGGAAGGCCAACCGGCACGGCGGGCGCAAGGTTTTCGACGATTTGACGAGCCGCTCGATCGCGGGCGTCAAAGGCTATCACTACAAAATATTCAACAACAATTCCGACGAGGCGTATATCAAGCGGCATTTCAATGCCGCCTTGCTCAGTTCGAACGAATTGGTCGTCAAGTTCGTGCTGGCCGGCCGCGCCGATGTCGGGATTGTTCCCGAGGTGATCATGGCGAAATATCTGGAGAATCCGGAAACGCGCGATCAGTTGATCATCGGCGATTTCGATTCGCGCGTGGAGTTGTCGAATCTGGTGAGAAAAGACGGCCCGATTTCTGTCGCCGAAATGAATGCGGTGGTCGACCTGCTCATCAAATCGGGCGACGTGCGGCAATTGAAGGCGAAACTGAGTATTCAACGCGACTGATTTGGCAACGGCGCCGGCCCGGCGCGCCGAACTTCCCCTCCTGATTTGCCCGACACACTGGACGTTAGCGCGCAGGCGCGCTCGACGACGGTGCGCGTGAGCATCGCCAGCGCCTATCTGACGCAGGTGCAGGTCGAGCAAGGCGGCCGGCATTTTCGCTTTTGTCGCTTTGCATAAATATTCTGTTTCTCAATAAAACAAAATTGGTGTCAAACGGCAATCGCATTGCAGTCGTGCCGTGATACTGATTGGAAAAAATAGATTGGTATGTCAGCGAATTTTGGTTGAGGCTTGCGATGCTCGTGTATTGGTTTAATGAGCCGGACTACGATTGTGGAATGGGTGACGTTGATCGTATCTTGCATTAAATATTTCACGACAAGGATTGTATTGCCATGAGTATCTTTAAAAACAATTTAATTGTGGGTATCGCTTCCGGCTTGGTTGCGGTCGTGATTGCTCCGGTACTGATTCCGGCTTTGAAGAAAAGTGGCCGCCCTTTGGCAAAATCCTTGGTCAAGGGCGGCGTCATGCTCTACGACAAAGGGCGTCAGGCGGTCGCCGACGCGGGCGAGGTGATCGAAGACGTGATCGCCGAGGTGCAGGCCGAAACGTATGAGAAGCAGATGATGGCCGCCGCTAGCGTGCATCAGGTCGCCACCCAGGAGTCCGGTGGAAATGGCTTGGATGCCGGCGCTGAAAGGCGTGGGGCGACGCTGGCGCCGCGTGAAGAAGGGGAGGCGTTGTGATGGCGGAGAACGCGGTCATCGCGCACCAGATCCCCGGACGGATACGCTTTCGCCTGCTGGAAAGGCGCGGCGACGGAGCCTATTTTTCGGAGCTGGCAACAAAGTTGGGCCATATCGACGCGATCGACCGCGTGAAACCGAATCCGACGACCGGCAGCGTGGTGCTGGAATATTCCGGCAGCCTGAATGCGCTGATCGAACAAATGCAGCTGCAAGAGGTCTATATGAATATTCAACGAAATCCTCCCCAATCGTCCCCGGCGCTTGCCCCACGCCCCGCAAACAATTCCTTCAGGCTAGTAAGCGGACGTGACATTAATCCTTTATTCATGGCCGCTTCCTTATTGGGGATAATCGGCGTGGTGCAAACTCTGAGGGGCAAAATTTTGGTTCCTTCATTGTCGGCTTTTTGGTATGCATTGGAGGGATTTCGCCAATCTAAAAAAATGCGATGACATAACTTTTGAATTGACGGGCATGGCCACGCGGTTTGGGACGTGGCCAAGGCTGGATACTGGAAAGGAGATCGAAATGGACAAGCAAAATATCAGCGGTGAAACGGGATCGGACGCGTTCCGCGCCGATCAAGGATCGCGTTCCGATGCCGCTTCGCAGCGTGCCTTCGGCGATGCCGGCGAAGGCAAATGGGCCGGTGCGGAAGGAACGGCGCGTCAAATGGTGTCGACGACCGAGCATGTGGCCAGCGGTCTGGTCAGCGGCGTGGCGGCGATCGCGGCCGATCTGGTGCATGGGGTTGGCGACGTCGGCAATGAAGCCGTTCTGGTCGCCAAAGACACGGCCAACTGCGCCATCGCCGGCGTCGGCAGCGTGGCCGAAACCGCCGTGCAGACGCTCACCGGATTACTGGTGAATCTGGTTGGCGGCGTCAGGCAGATCGGTTCGGCGGCGATACGCGGATCGGGCGCGGTTCAAGGCCGGGCTGCGGAAACACGGCCGGCCGCGCCGCCGGCCCCGGACGATCTGGCCAAGCGGCCGGAAGAGGTGGCAATTCATTAAGCGTGCGCGACGGCCCGGCAGACGGGCCGTCAAGGCAAGCGCAGTCTTGATTGGCGGGAGAGTCATTGCCGCGCTGTTGGCGTGGCGAGCAATCCGGCAGGATTTTTCAGGCGCCGACACAAGGCTGTCATTTTCCGGTCACTTTGGCCCGGTATGATTTCCGCCGTTATAAAATGGACGGGAATCGGAATGAACGGCCACATCCATCACATTGCGGGGCGCTTGCGCCTGAAATTGCCGCAACTGAAACACCAGCCGGCGCGGGCGAGAACGGTGGCGGCGGCCATCCGGCAAGTCGACGGCGTGAGTTTTGTCGAAGCCAGTTCGCTGTCCGGCAGTTTGCTGATTCGCTATCCGGCGGTCGGCGCGGAGCGCGATGCCTTGCTCGTTGCGCTGGAGCGCGCGTTGCGCGGGCTTGGCTTGAGCGGCGAGCCGAGCCAGTGTCACTATTCGAAAGCGGCGCCAGCTGCTTTGGCAGCCGGCTTGCTGACGGAGAAACTGCTCGAGGTGGCCGTGCAAAAATGCCTGGAGCGTTGCGGCTTCGCGCTGCTGGGTATCTTGTTGTAGCGGCGGCGCCGGCCATCACCACTTCACACCTGGCGCCTTTTATCGCACCACCACATTGACCGCGCCGTCGCGGTCAACTATCCCCGCCAGCCTGTGCCGCAGCCTGTGCTGACTTCCTGCGCCCGGTTTTCACCGCTTCGTTGAGCAGCAGCGGCACGCCGGCGCCGGCCAGCGTGACGGCGATATCGAGGATGTCCGTTCTCTCGATGCCGAACCAGCGCCGCATTCCCGGAACCAGATTGGCGAGCAGCTGCAAGGCGATCGAGCCGCCGACGGCAAGATTGAGCTTGTTGTTCCGGCTGCCCTGCCGGTCGGAAAAAATCCCATGCCGTTCCGAGCGGCAGCTAAAGGCGTGCAGCAACTGGCCCAGCACCAGCGCGTTGAAGGCCAGCGCGCGCGACCTCGGGCCGGCGCCGTAACGCGCCAGGCCATACAGGTACGGGCTCAGGGCGCCGGCGGCGAGCAGGCTGCCCTCGAGCGCATAGCGGCGCAGCTCGTCGGCCCCGACCAGCGCCTTGCCGGCCGCGCGCGGCGGCTGTTGCATCACATCCGTTTCTGCCTCTTCCAGCACCAGGGCGATGGCCGGCAGCACGTCGCTGAGCAGATTCATCCAGAGCAATTGCAGCGGCGTCAGCGGGGCGCCGCCGGTCAGCGAGACGGCGCTCAGGGTGACCAGGATTTCGCTCAGGTTCGACGAGATCAGAAAGTGCAGCGACTTCTCGATATTGGCGGTGATGGTGCGCCCGAGCCGTATCGCTTCGAGCACGTTTTCCAGCCGGTCGTCTTGCAGCACCACGTCGGCGGCCGAGCGGGCGAAGTCGGTGCCGTGCAATCCCATCGCGATGCCGACGTCGGCCGCCTGCAGCGCCGGGCCGTCGTTGATGCCGTCGCCGGTCATCGCGACGACCTTGCCGCTGGCCTGCAAGGCTTGGACGATCTGCAGTTTTCTGGCCGGACTGACGCGGGCGAAGATGTCGGCCCCGGCGGCGAGCGTGCTCAGCTCGTCGGGCGCGGCTTGATCGAGTTCGGCGGCGTCGAGAATTTCCAGCGGGTCGCCGTTGTGCAGCTTGAGCGACTTGCCGATCGCCTCGGCGGTGCTGCGCTGGTCGCCCGTCACCATCACCGGGCGGATGCCGGCGCGATGCAACTGCGCGATGACATGGCCGGCGCCGGCGCGCAACGGATCGGCCAGCCCGGCCAGACCGATCCAGACCAGCTCGGGCGGATCGCCGTCCAGGCCGGCCCAATCCGGGCTGGCGCGTTCGGCGTAGGCAAAGCCGAGCACGCGCAACTGGCGTTCGGCCATCGCTTCGTTTTGCCGCGCGATCTCGGCCCGCGCCCGCGCCGTCAATTCGATGACGCCCCGCGCGCCCTGCAGGAAGTGGCACATGGCCAGCACTTCGAGCGGGCTGCCCTTGACGGCGACGAGATAGCGGCCGGCGCGCCGGCCGTGGTGCACGGTGGCCATGTAGTTGCGTCCTTCCGCGCGCAGCACGGTGTCGAGCAGCCGATGCCGCGCGCGCAGGGCGGCGGCGTCGATGCCGGCGCGATGCAACTGCGCGATGACATGGCCGGCGCCGGCGCGCAACGGATCGGCCAGCCCGGCCAGACCGATCCAGACCAGCTCGGGCGGATCGCCGTCCAGGCCGGCCCAAT
>JACMLV010000137.1 GCA_014379395.1 Burkholderiaceae bacterium | reverse complement strand
TCCATGACGTCGGCGCGGCTCAGGATGCGCGTGCCTTCCGACATCAACTCGGCCACCGTCTTGCCGTCGCGCGCGCCTTCCATGATGGCCGCGCTGATCAGGGCCACCGCCTCCGGATAATTGAGCTTCAGCCCGCGCGCCAGGCGCCGCTCGGCCAGCAGCGCGGCGGTGAAGATGAGCAGCTTGTCTTTTTCGCGTGGCGTCAGATCCATGTCCGGCTCCCTTCAAGTGTTCCAGATGCGCGGCACCAGGCCGACGCGGCCGATGAAGTGCGGACGCACCCGCCGCCAGACTTCCAGCATCGCGCGGCGCGCCGCCTCGCTGTCGTCGCCCAGATAGCGCGCCACCAGCACATCCTTGGTTTGCGTCACGCCGAAACGGGCGTCGCCGCCGGCGGCGATCTCGCGCAGGCCGGCCAGCGCCGCGGCCGTTAATGGTGCACAGGCGGGTGCACAGGCGGGCGCACCGGCCGCGATCAGGGTCGCGCAGACGCTGCGGCCGTCGAAGCCGAGCGCGCTGCGCTGCAAGGCGCCGGCGCCTTGCAATGCGCCCTGCTCCCACCAGATCAGCCGGCCATCGCGGCGGATCGCGCTGCGCTGGGTGATCTTGCCGCTCTTAAAAGTTTCGCCCGAGGCGCGGCGACCGAGACACAAAATCTCGCAGCCGATGTAGACGGCGCCAGCCGCGAGCGTGACCTCGTGCTCCAGCGCGACCTCGGCCTGATCGAAAAAAATGCTTTCCTGCGGCATCCACTCGATGCTGGCGTCAAGCCCGGCGTGCAGCGCGACCCGCTGGCCGGAGCATTGGCCGTTGGCCTTGTACCACTTGGCCGCGCCGGGCGTGCTGAGAAAGGCGCGGGCGTGGTCGCCAACGCGGGCCGTGATGCTCAGCTGGTCGCCGCCCACCACGCCGCCCGGCGGATGCACGACGATCGCGTGGCACACCGCGCCGCCTTCCGGATACAGCGCCTTTTGCACGCGCAGCGGGCCACTGTGGACGCGCTCGGTCAGCCGGGTGGTGCCGGCGGCGTCGGCGAAGCCGAGCGCGAGCCGGGCTTGCCAGGCATCGGCGCCGACGCGCTCAACAGTGTTGGGGGAAATGGTGCAGTCGGGCATGGCCGGCGATCGTTGGCGGGGACACCGACTCTTCACGCACGATGCGTGCCAGCGCCCGGCCAGCCGGCGCGGCGGCGCGCGCGCCGCGCTGGAACCGGGTCCAGGCCGGCGCAAATCGCACCGAACCGGGTCGGACGCACCGGCTTGGTGCGCCGAAATTGACTTTCCGAACAGTATGCTTTCGGGTTAATTGTTTTTTTGTGATGCTATACTGCAACTTTTTATTCCGGCCGAGCCGGCCATGTCCCACGGACCCATATGACGCCACCTGCTTGGACGATGATCGAAAAAATCCAGTCGGCCCGGGTCCGCCTGGGCCGGCGGCAGGAGCGTTTGATGGACCGGATGGCCGATCTGCGGGGCCAAGGCCTGGCCCGGCCGACACGCTACGGCGTGGCGGCGCTGATGGTGGCGCTCGGCTTGGGCGCGCGCGAGTTGATCGGTCCGGCCGAGCTCGGCTTGCAATTCGTCACCTTCTTTCCGGCCGTGGCGCTCAGCGCCGTCTTCTGCGGTTTCTGGCCGGGCATGCTGGCCACCGCGCTGGCCGCGCTGCTCGCCACCTGGCGCTACCAGCCGCCCTACGGCGCCTTCCCGTTCGCCTTCGACGGCGCCACCGTGCTGGCCAACCTGGCCTTCTTCCTCGACGAGCTGGTGGTGTGCGGGGCGATCCAGGCCATGCACAACCATTTCCGCAACTTGCGCCGCGCCAGCGCGCGCCTGGCCGAGCAGCGCAACCAGTTGCACGCCATCGTCGAAGGCACCAGCGACCCGATCTTCCTGCGGGACCGCGACGGGCGCTACCTGCACAGCAACCGGGCCCACCTGGCCCTGTCGGGCAAACGGCTCGACCAGGTGATCGGACGCGACGCCTTCGCGGTGTTCCCGCCGGCGCGCGCGCGCGCGATCCACGCCAGCGACAGCGCCGCCGCCGG
>JACMLV010000014.1 GCA_014379395.1 Burkholderiaceae bacterium | reverse complement strand
CGTCCTTGAGGGCGCGCACCAAGGGCTCGGACAGGTTCAGGTCGGAAAAAAGGGAAATAGGTGTTTCAGTGTCGGACATGGAGGCATTCACAAGATCGCTCGAATCGCCCAATGCGAAACAGCGTTCCCGCTAGTTTACTCCCTATTTACTTACTAGTTGGGCGCGCGGAGCGTGCGCGCGGCGAGATTCCGGCCTTTTTGCGCGCCGATGCGCGAAAAAACGCCGCCGCGGCGCCGGCTCGGCGGCGCGGGAACCCCGATCCGGGCCGGCCGGTCTACCGAGGACGGGAACATCGAGTGGGAAGGCCTGACGCGCGGGCGCCGACCGCGCGCCGCCGAGTCCGCCTTGATTTTGCGCAGACGATGCCAAAACGGCTAAAATCGATTTTCCCGCGCCCACCGCGCCCCACGGAAAGACCCGACATGGCCCGCCTGAAACTGCAATTTCCCGAAGACCAGTATTGCTACTCGACCCTGCTCGACGTGCGTGTCTCCGACATCAACAACGGCAACCACCTGGCCAACGATTCGATGATCTCGATGCTGTCGGAGGCGCGCGCGCGCTTCCTGTTCGAGTTCGGCGTGCGGGAAACCGAGGGCGACGGCATCATCGTCACCGACCTGGCCACCACCTACCGCGCCGAGGCGCACGCGCGCGACCAGCTGCTGTTCGAGGTCGGCGTGATGGACTTCAACAAATACGGCGGCGACATCACCTTCCGCGTCAGCCGGCCGCAGGACCAGACCCTGATCGCGATGGCGAAGTACGGCTTCGTCTTCTTCAACTACGGCACCGGCCAGGTGGTGCCGATGCCGGACGACTTCCGCGCCAAATTCCCGCAGGTGAACTGGCTCGACTAGGCCGCTGCCGGACTGCGCGCATCCAAGTCCGGCCGGCCTAAGTAATTGCCGCAGCGACATTTCTTGTCGGTTGTCAAGAATGCTCCCCCGGACTACAATCGATGGAATTGCCTACAAGAAATGACGGCGCTCCCCCGGGTGCCGCAGCCGTTCGCCCGGTCCTGAACTGCCCTTTTGCGGAAACTTTTTATGTCCTTTTTGTCGGCGGCATCGCCCAAGTTAGCGCCCTGGAAAGTCCTGCTCGTCGACGATGAACCGGACATCCACGACATCACCGAACTGACGCTGAGCCGCTTCCGGCTCGAGGGGCGCGCCCTGACCTTCCTGCACGCCTACAGCGGCGCCGAGGCCAAGGCGGTGCTGTCGAAGGAAACCGACATCGCGCTGGTGTTCCTCGACGTCGTCATGGAGACCGAGGACAGCGGCCTGGAGGTGGCGCGCTGGATGCGCGAGGAGCTGTGCAACCAGTTCACCCGCATCGTGCTGCGCACCGGCCAGCCGGGCCAGGCGCCCGAGGAGCGCGTGATCGTCAACTACGACATCAACGACTACAAGGAAAAGACCGAGCTCGACCGCACCAAGCTGTTCACCACCACCTTCGCCGCGCTGCGCGCCTACCGCGACATCATGGGCGTCGAGCAGGCCAGGCTGGCGCAGCTGAACTACCGCGAGGGCCTCGAGCGCGTGATCGCCGCCTCGGCCCACATCTTCCAGCAGCGCAACCTGCGCGACTTCGCCAGCGGCCTGCTGCAGCAGGTCGTCGCCCTGCTGCGCCTGGAAACGAGCATGCTGCTGCGCCTGAGGGGCGCGAGCGCCATCACCGGCGAGCAGGACTACGAGGTGCTGGCGCGCATCGGCGCCGAGGACGACGCCATGCTCGGCCCGGAACTGCTGTCCCAGCTCGACGACGCGCGCAGCAACAAGATCTCGCGCCTGCACGGCGACACCTACGTCGGCTACTTCCCCAACAGCAGCGGCAAGGCCTCCTTGCTGGTATTGAAGGGCGTCGAGGAGATCTCCGACATCGACGCCCAGCTGCTCGAGGTGTTCTGCTCCGGCGTGGCGATCGCCTTCGACAACATCCTGTTGACCCAGGAGATCGCCGACACCCAGTCCGAGATGATCCTGCGCCTGGGCGACGTGGTCGAATCGCGCTCGCACGAGGCCGGCAACCACGTGCGCCGCATGGCCCAGGTCTGCCAGCTGCTCGCGCGCGCGGTCGGCATGCCGGAGGAGGAAACCTCGGTGCTGCTGCACGCGGCGCCCCTGCACGACATCGGCAAGATCGCCACGCCCGACGCGGTGCTGCTCAAGCCGGGCAAGCTCGACACCGACGAATGGGACGTGATGCGCCAGCACCCCGAAGTCGGCCTGTCGATCCTGGACGGCTCGCAGCGCCCGCTGCTCAAGGCGGCCGCCGTGATCGCCCACCAACACCACGAGAAATACGACGGCAGCGGCTATCCGCAGGGGCTGGCCGGGCAGGAAATCCACCCATACGCCCGCATCGCCGCCGTGGCCGACGTGTTCGACGCGCTGATCCACGCGCGCTGCTACAAGGACGCCTGGCCGGTCGACGAGGTGGTGCGCCACCTGCGCGCGGTGGCCGGCAGCCACCTCGACCCGCAATACGTCGAACTGTTGATCGACAACCTCGACGGCGCGCTCGCCATCAACCAGCGCTTTCCGGACTAGCGGCCGCCGGGGTCCCGCTGCGGCGCAAAAAAAATCGCTGGGCGAGGCAAGATTTTGACGGCTTCGCAGCGCCAATAGCGAGCTATTGGACGACCGCGGCGAAAAGCCGGTGATCAGCTCGTCAAGCGCGGCCCGACATCCAGCCCCACTTCACCAGTGATCAGCAGCCCCAGTTATGCTGCAATTTCAATTCACAATGCTATTCATGATAGCATTCAAATTTGCCTGTTCTCTCTATGAGAGCCAATCGAATTTTTCTATTCATTGAATCTCAAGCAAAGTGTCAAAAAACCAAAATCTCGAAAAGCTCCAGCGGCTACTCATGCGGAGACCGGTGAAGACGGCCACCATTTTGAACGAGCTCGATGTTAGTCAACCCACGTTCTCTCGCCTATGGGCAAACGTCAGAGACGGCATCGCGCTCGGGGCTAGCAAGGCCCGACAATACACCTTGCGACGTCACGTTCCCGGCGTTGACGCGCCCATCCCGGTGTTTCGGGTTTCCGAGGAAGGAAAAATAGAGCCGATAGGGCATCTTGATGTTCTTCAGGGAGGATTTTATGCCCTGATCCCCCTCCAGGGGACTAGCTATAGATTGTATGAGGGGACTCCATATTTCCTCGGGGACCTTCGCCCACAAGGATTTTTGGGCCGGATGGAGCCTGGCAGGAATCTCGACTTAGACCTGCCGGCTGATATTTTGCGATGGACCGACGAGCAAGTTCTGAAGTACATCTCGCGTCGTAGCGAGAACGCAGCAGGCGACCTTATCGTTGGGAACGAGTCTTGCGCAAGATATATCGCGTTTTTAGCAACCGCGGAAGAGTCGCCGATACCCGATCCAGAGCGCGCTGAGCGCTATCCTGGCATGGCAGAAAGCTCGATGCAAGGCGAACCGCCTGGCTCATCCGCCGGTGGCGAGCAGCCCAAGTTTACGGCGGTGATTCATCGTGTCGGCGAAGATGAAATCATTGAGCACGCCATCGTTAAGTTTTCTCCCCAAATTGGCACGCAAAGCGGGCGCCGCTGGGGGGACTTGCTGATCTGCGAGCATCTGGCCTTGGAAGTCCTCGCTCGAAACGATATTGCGGCCGCCAAGACGTCGATTCTTGAAGCCGGCGGGCGCATTTTCTTAGAGGTGGTTCGGTTCGACAGAGTCGGATTGAAAGGCCGACGTCCAATGGCGACCTTTGCCGCGCTAGACGGCGATCTCGGAATGATGGATCAAAACTGGACTGCGGTTGCTCGTGAGCTTGGCCGTCTCGGCGCGCTTTCCGAGAGAGACATCAAGACAGTCGAGATACTCGATCTCTACGGAGCGCTGATTGGCAACACAGACAAACACCACGGAAACATCGCTGTTGCCTGGACGTTTGAGCAACGGCATCGTCTGCTCGATGCCTATGACATGCTGCCAATGCTATATCGCCCAAATACTCACGGCGAAATTGTCGAACGGGAATGGATGCCAAATTTGGGGGCCAAGCTTGAATTAAGGCATCTGCCGCAGTGCTACAGAATGGCCTACCAATTTTGGATAGACGTATTGAATGATCCTCGGATCGCTGCGGAGTTCAAGGAAAAAGTGGCTCATCGCCATTTGAACACGTTGCGAAAATTGGCCCCCGGTGCGGGCATCGAAGATGAACAAGCCGATTAATGTGATATGTAACGTTAATATCTTATCAAGACCAGCTTGGCGATAAACGCGCTTGACTGCTGCCATTCTTTAAGTGCCCGAATGGCGGTCGCTCCTATGACGGCCAGGTCGCGCAACTAAACGACTACGCAATAACACCTAAACAATTTCCGCCGCCCGCTTGCGCCGGGCCGCGCCCCTGCTGTTACAATGTCTCAAATGTAACTAATTGAAGGGGCCGCGCCATGAACCAGTGGTCCACGCTGGACGCATTCGACGACGAGGCCGGCTTTCTCGCCCCGCCCTCGCAATGCCTGCTCGCGCTGAGCGACGCCAGCGGCGCCTGCGAGTTCGTCAGCCCATCCTGGCTCGACTTCACCGGCCGCGCCTTCGAGCGGGAAACCGGCGCCGGCTGGCGCGAGCTGGTGCACCCGCACGACCGCCCCGCGCTCGAGCTGGCGCTGCGCCAGGCGCTCGACGCGCAAGCCCCGTTCCGCCTGCAATACCGCTACCTGCGCGCCGACCACAGCTACCGCCGCCTGAGCGGCGCCGGCATGGTGCGCCGCGGCCCGGACGGGCGCTTCGGCGGCCACGTGCTGCAATGCTACGACACCAGCGCCTGCCATCCCGGCGAGGACCAGGACGGCGACGGCGGCGCCGACGACGAGGCGCCCGAGCATCCGGCCCAGAGCATGATCCGGCTCATGCGCGGCACCCGCCTGATCGCCGCCGTGGTCGACCAGCAAGGCTGCATCCTGTTCTCTAACGACAGCCTGTGCCGGGCGCTCGATTATCCGTACAACGAGCTGGTCAACTGCGCCCTGTTCGAGCGCCACCTGTCGCCGGCCAACCGGGCCCTGCTCGCCACCTTGCATCCCGAGGGCGCGCGCGCGGCCCACTTCCCGAGCGAATTCGAGTCCGAACTGCTGAGCCGCGACGGCGCGCTGCGCAACATCCTGTGGCACGCGATCGGCATGCCGGACTACCACGGCCACGAACACAGCACCATCCTGATCGGCGACGACGTCACCGAGGCGCGCCGCGCCGAAGAACTGCTGCGCCTGACCGCCCGCGTCTACGAATGCACCAACCAGGCCATGGTCGTCACCGACACCGCCAGCCGCATCATCTCGGTCAACCAGGCCTTCACCCGCCTGACCGGCTACAGCGAGGCCGAGGCGATCGGCTGCAATCCGCGCATCCTGCAATCGGGCCGCCACGAACCGGCGCTGTACCAGAACATGTGGCAGTCGATCCACGCCACCGGCCACTGGCACGGCGACATCTGGGACCGGCGCAAGGACGGCACCGTGTATCCGAAGTTCCTGTCGATCAGCGCCATCTGCGACGCCCACGGCGTGACCACCAACTACGCCGGCATCTTCTACGACATCACCGAGCGCAAGCAGATCGAGGAGCGGCTCGACTTCCTGGCCCACTACGACCACCTGACCAGCCTGCCCAACCGCAGCCTGTTCCTCGACCGCATGGCGCAGGCGCTCGAGCGCGCCAACCGCGACCAGACCCGGCTCGGCCTGCTGTACCTGGACCTCGACAAATTCAAGCTGATCAACGACACCTGGGGCCACGCCGCCGGCGACGCGGTGCTCAAGGCGGCGGCGCAGCGCATGAAGGACTGCATCCGCGCGATCGACACCGCGGCGCGCCTGGGCGGCGACGAATTCGTGCTGCTGCTGACCGACGTCGACGAAGTCGAGGCGCTGCCGCTGGTGGCGCAAAAAGTGCTCGACTCGCTCAGCCCGCCGTACCAGATCGACGACCATCTGCTGCGGGCGCCGCCCAGCATCGGCATCAGCGTCTACCCGGACGACCACCAACAGATGGAAGTGCTGATCAAGCAGGCCGACCGCGCCATGTACGACGCCAAGAGCACCCGGCGCGGCGGCTACCGCTTCTTCCACGACCTCAACAGCGCCCTGCCGCCGACGGTGCCCGGCTGCCCGGACGACAACTAAGACCTATTTGCGCGTCAGCGGAAAGCGTATCTCGTACTGCAAGCCCTGGCCCGGCGAGCTGGTCGCCTTGAGCGTGCCGCCCAGCGCGCCGGTGACGAGGTTGTAGATGATCGGCCCGCCCAAGCCGCTGCCGCCCTGGCCGCGCTTGGTGGTGAAGAACGGATCGAACAGTTTGCTCAGCGTGGCCGCGTCCATCCCGGCGCCATTGTCGGCGTAGTCGATCTGCAGCGTCTCGCCGTGCACGGCGGCGGCGATCTCGATGTTGCCGTGCGCGCCATCGTCGAAGCCGTGCAGCAGCGAATTGAACACCAGGTTGGTGACGATCTGCGACAGCGCGCCGGGAAAGCAGCGCACCTGGATGTCGGGCGGACAGTCGATGTGCACCTTGACCGGCTTGCCCTTCAACTTCGGTTGCAACGACAGCAACACCTCGTCGAGATAATTGCGCAGATTAAAACTGCGCACGTTCTCCGACGACTGGTCGACCGCCACCTGCTTGAAGCTTTTCACCAGCGCCGCCGCGCGCTGGGTGTTGCTGGTCAAAATCCGCAGCGACTGCTCGACGATGTCGAAGAACTGGCGCAGGCCGGCTTCGTCCAATTGGCCCGCCTCCAAGTCTTCGCGGGTCAGCTTCAACTCCTGCACCAGATGGCTGGTGGCGGTCACGCAAATGCCCAGCGGGGTGTTGATCTCGTGCGCGACGCCGGCCACCAGCCGGCCCAGCGAAGCCAGCTTCTCCTGCCGCACCAGCTCGGCCTGCGCCTCCCGCACCGCGCCCAGGGCCGCGCTCAGGCTGGCGTTCTGCTCCTCCAGCGTCGCCTTGGCGCGGCGCATCTCGCGGTCGGCCTGGATGCGCGCGATGGCGACGGCGACGTGGTTGGCCATGAAGGCCAATATCTCGAGCTCGCCGGCGCCGTACAGCTGGCCCGGATCGTAGCTCTGCACGACGATCACGCCGTAGGCGCGCTCGCCGAGCTGCATCGGCGCGCCCATCCAGCTGCTCGGGCCGCGGCCCTTTGCCACCGGCTCGATGCGGCCGTCCTCGGCCAGCGCCAGATAGTCGTCGGCGTTGAGCAGGCACGGCTCCTTGCGCGCCAGCACATAGCCGCTCATCAGCGTGCCGTACTGGACGCCGTCGGCCAGCGCCTGGTGCGGCGCCTGCCCGGAAGAATAGGGAATCGCGATCTCGCCGCTGTCGGGGTCGAACAGCGCGATGAGGAAGTTTTCCGCCGTCAGCAGCTCGGCGACGATCTGGTGCAACCGTTGATACAGCAGGTCGATGCCGCCGGCCGAGGCCGTCGCCGACAGGTCGGCCAGCTCGTAGAGCGCGTGCTGCATGCGCTCGGCGCGGCGGCGCTCGGCCACCTCGTGCGCCAACAGCGCGGTGCGCTCGCGCACGGCGCGCTCGAGGCGGTCGACGCTTTGCAAGCCTTGCAGCGCGGACGACACATGGCTGGCGATCAGCGCGAACAGGGCCTGGTCCTCCTCGTAGAAGGTGTGCTGCGCGTCGTAGCTCTGGATCACCATCGCGCCCAGCGCCTGCTGTTGCTGGTCGAGCAGCGGACAGCCCATCCAGTGCTCGGCGCTGCTGCCCGAACTCCAGGCGTGGCCGCCGGCTTGGCGCGGCGTGTGGCCCTGCGCGGTGCGCACCAGGGGCCGCCGGTTCAGGATCACCCAGGCCGTCGGCGACTGCTCCGGCGCGTCCAGCGCGATGCGCTGGTCCGGGTCCGGCGCCGGCTCGACCTCGTCGACGAAATAGGCGAAGCGCACCGAGCCGTCGTCAAAGTCGTTCAAGGCCACGTAGAAATTGGCCGCGTACATCAGGCGCCCCAGCGCGGCGTGCACCACCTGCAGGAATTCCCGGATGTCGCCGCAACTGCTGGAACGCTGCCCGATTTCAAGCAACGCGGTTTGCACCGCTTCGAGGCGGCTGAGACGACTTTCCATCGGTGCTACCCTTTAACTAATAATGCCAAAGGGAAATACTAGCACGGCTCGATGGCGCTTTCGGCAGCCTTTAGGAGGGCTTGCGGTAGCCGCCCTCGATCCACGCCGCCGCGCTCGACGAACTGAGCTTGAAGGAGGCCGGCGCGCGCACCTTGGCGAGCTCGTTGCCCTCGTCGTCGTGCGCGCTCAACAGCGCATACGGATGATCGTCGTCGGGCACGATGTCGAGCGTCACCTTGACCTGGCCGCCGTCCATGCCGACATACAGGCTCTTGTGCAACTGCGCGTGCAATTGCTGCTCGTGGCGGCGCAGCACCTCCTTGGCCGTCTTGACCAGCGTGTGGAAGGCGTTGGTGTCGAGCGGCTTCGGATTTTTCTTGTCGCGCCCCATCGTCCACGGGCCGACCAGCGCCGGTTCCGGCTCGCCATCCTTGATCATCGCCACCGCCCAGCCCTCGTCGTCCTCGTTCTTGATCACGCGCGCGGTCCAGCCATTGCCTTGCCACAGGCGCGGCTCTTGGACCAGCGCGTCATCGTCGGCTGCGTCGGAATCGAAAAAATCTGGGGTGTCGTGCTGGTCGCTCATGTCGAATAGGATGCTGGCGTGAAGGGGCTAGCATCATAGACGAAATCGGCGCGGCATGGCCTTCGCTTGCGTCGCTTACAGGCGCGCCGCCGCGCACGCAGCCCAGTCAGACCGGTGATCCGGCACACAAGCCGGGCCTTCAGACATACGACACGGTGGGCCGCGACGGCGGCACCAGGGGCGGAGTTGGCGGCGGCTTGCGCGGGTCGATGGGCGGCGCCGGGGTCTGGTAGCTGAAAGGGGTGATGATGATGGGTGGAATCGCCGGCGGCGCTCCCTTGTTCCCGGCGCCGTACAGGCTGCGTCGGCGCGGTGAACCACTCGTTACGGGGAATATCGATGACTCCCCGGCGGGCATGCACATGAGCATACTTACCTCCCTTACGGAATATTCTTAGAGACATTCAGTGTAGGAAGAAAATGCCTGATTACAAGGTAAATATAGTGCGACCGTCAACACTGAAGAGGCCGCCACGGGGGCACGAGGCGGCCCCCCCCTTGGCGTGCCGAACCCGCTTAGCGCAGTTCCCGCTCCATGCCGTCGATACCGTCCGAGATCGCATTTCTGACCAACTCGGCCACGCCGGCGCTGTCTTCCGGCTCCGAGTCGAAGTCGATGGTCCAGCTGACAATCGCCTGGCCGTCGTAGGAATCGAACACCTCGACCGTGCCGCGGTAGTGCGTCACCGGAAACGGCGAGATGGTGCGCAAATAGACGAGCCGTTTTTGGTCGCCGTCGATGTCTTCGATAAGGTCGACGATGTCGCCGCCTTGTTCCAGCTCCATCTTGCGATGGGCGCCGACGCCGCTCCCTTCGACCCGGCAGCTGCCGATGATCGGAAACCAGCGATCCAATCCGTCAATGTTGCGGATCGCGTTCCATGCTTTTTCGGTCGACGTATCGAGTTTCTTGGTGATTGCCTGCTTCGTCCGCATCTTCGTTTTCTCCAAATTAAGTTGTCATGCCAGATCGCGGCTCTTCTCGGCGGGCGTAAGCGTCGCCCCGGAAAAGCCGAACCACTGGTTGCTCAAGCATAAAATCGGGAACGGTCCAAGTCATCGGGGTTTTGCCCCATAAGTGGCAGGCAATTTGACTGACTGCGGCGACCAAGCAAAATTTGAGGGTTGAGAACTAGAGGGCTTAAGATTATTGACAACCAGTTTCCAACAATGGAAAATGGTTGTCAATTCGTAGCCTGAAGGAGTTCTCATCGTGCAATCAGAAACAACTCGCCTCATGTCAGAAGCCGTCGTCGCCATTTTCCGCGCCAACGGCCGGATGTTGGAGTGGGGCGATGCGTTTACCGCCCCGTTTGGACTGACCAGTGCTCGTTGGCAAATCCTCGGCTCGATTGCCTTGTCCGGTCAGAAAGTTACCGCACCACAAATTGCTGAGCAGATGGGACTTTCCCGCCAGGGAGTCCAAAAGCAATTAAACCTACTCGTCGATGACGGGTTGATTGAGAAACTCGACAATCCCGCCCATCGACGCTCTCCCCACTATCACTTAACGCCTCAGGGAGAAGCGCTCTTCCAACAAGTGAATACAGCTTGGGAATCGCACGCAAAGGTCACTGGGCAGCACTTCTCCAAATCGGAATTGGAAACCACGCTCCGCGTACTGAGCGAATTAGCAAACCGCCACACCCAGCCATCCCAAGGAGAAAATGATGAAGCATAGTGTTCACGCAATTGCAGGCGCATTGTCCTTCCTGTTTATCGCTTCGTTTTGGACATCGACGCTCGTTTCAGAGCTGTTTCTGAGCCCGAGTGCGGTAGTCAGCGTCAAGGTTGCGGTCACCTATGCCCTCATCGCTTTCATTCCATGCATGGCAGCCACGGGAGCAACGGGTTTTGCCCTGGGAGGAAAGAGCACTTTCCCAATCTTGATCAGCAAAAGGCGCCGTATGCCCATCATTGGCCTGAACGGACTGCTGATACTGATTCCGGCCGCCCTCTACTTGAGCGCCAAGGCCCAGGCGGGTGAATTTGACACCAGCTTTTACGTCGTTCAAGGACTCGAATTGCTTGCCGGCGCCACCAATCTGTTTCTGATGGGGCTGAATATCCGCGATGGACGGCAGATGAGCCGTCCACACAAGAGCCGCTGAAACATTACTGACG
>JACMLV010000136.1 GCA_014379395.1 Burkholderiaceae bacterium | reverse complement strand
CATGCTGACCACGGCGGTCAACGTGTTCAAGGTGGCCGGTTCGGCGCCGGCCGCGCCGCCGAACCGGCCGTCAAGCCGGCGGCGCTCGCGCGCGCGCCGCTGCGCCTGTCCGCCGATGCCGCCAAGTCGCGCAAAGTGGCGAACGGCGCGACTGCGTCCAGCGAAGATTGGGAGGAGTTTTGATCCGCGAGGTCTTCAAAACAACGACGCGAACTGAAAGATAGGCTGGCGGGCGGGTTTTTGGAAAATATGCACTGAGTTACAAGTTTCCTATCCGAATGCCAAAGTGGGGGATGGCGAAATCGACCTGACTGAGGGCGGTAGTGACACATGACGAAGGAGCGGGCAATCGAAATCGGTCTGGTTCTTTATGAGGGGGCGCAGCAGGCGTGCGTCCTGGGTCTGACAGACCTGTTCCGTGTGGCAAACCGCATCGCCGCGTCGTACCAGGAGCGGACCGAGCTTGCTTTGCGGGTGACGCACTGGCGGCAAAACACCCCCGACGCGCCGCCCGAGCGCGTCTTCGACAACGGGGCGAACCCTGCGTCCGTGCTGTCGGCGCTGATCCTTCCGCCCACCCTCGACGAACCGCCCAACGCGGCCCAGGCCGCACCCCTGACGGCTTGGCTGCGCGAGCGGCATGCCAGCGGGGTGATCCTGGGATCGGTGTGCGCCGGGGCCTTTCTGTTGGCCGAGACCGGACTGATGGCGGGGCGGCCGATGACGACCCACTGGGCCTACGCCGACCAATTGCGGGAGCGCTTCCCGCAGATCCGGGTCGATGCGGACCGGCTCATCATCGACGACGGCGACGTGATCAGCGCCGGCGGCTTGATGTCCTGGACCGATTTGGGGCTGCGGCTGGTCGACCGCCTGCTCGGCCCGACGGTCATGATCGACACCGCGCGCATGCTGCTGGTCGATCCGCCCGGCCGCGAGCAGCGCTACTACAGCGTGTTCTCCCCCAGGCTGACGCACGGGGATGGCGCGGTGTTGCGCGTGCAGCATTGGCTGCAAGCGACGCAGGCCAAGGACATCGCGCTGGCGACGCTGGCCGCGCAAGCGAAGCTGGAGGAACGCACTTTTTTGCGCCGCTTCCAGAAGGCGACCGGCATGACGACCACCGACTATTGCCAACGCCTTCGGGTCGGACGCGCCCGAGAACTGTTGCAGTTCGGCATTGCCCCGATCGAGCGTGTGGCCTGGGAAATCGGCTACGGCGATCCGGGCGCCTTCCGCAAGGTGTTCACACGGATCGTGGGCTTGTCTCCCGGCGAGTATCGGCGCCGCTTCAGCGCCGGCCAAGGCGCGGCGCGATGAGCGCGAGGCGCATCGGCGGGCGGTGGCGACACTGAAATTGTCGGCGGCGCCACTTCTCGGCAAGCGTTCCCCGGGCGAACATAGCGCTTCATTGATAACCACTCAGGAGTACGTCATGAAGCAACGCGGTTTGATCGTCGTCGATCTGCAAAACGAGTATCTGCCCACTGGAAAGCTGCCGCTGTCGGGCATCGAGGCCGCCGCCGCCAACGCGGCCCGCGTCATCGCCGATGCGCGCGCCAAGGGCATCCCGGTTTTCCATATCCGACACGAGTCCGCAAGTGGTGACGCGCCGATTTTTGTTTCGGGCAGCAGTGGCGTGCAGATCCAGCCGGCCGTCGCTCCTGTCGGCGACGAGCCGGTCATCGTCAAGAACCACATCAACTCGTTCCGCGAGACCGATCTCAAGCAGCGGCTCGACGCGCGCGGCGTGGAAGAGGTCGTGGTGGTCGGCGCGATGAGCCATATGTGCGTCGACGCGGTCGTGCGCGCCGCGGCGGACATGGGCTACCCGGTCACCGTGCTGCACGACGCCTGCGCCACGCTCGACCTCGCCTTCGGCGGTGTGACGGTGCCCGCCGCGCACGTGCATGCGGCGATGATGGCGGCGTTCGAGTTCGGCTACGGCACGGTCAAGTCGGCGGACGAGTACCTGTCGGCCTGAGTTGAGCGAGCCGGGGCATCGGCTTGGGGCGGCGAGGGAAGCGGGTTGATGTTGCCGTTTGTTAAGATGACGGGATATAATTTTGTAAAATGAATATGCCCCGCATCCCCCGCCGACTAGTCGCCCTGGTACTGTTTCTGTACCTGTCGACGCTGGGCGTGGCGTTCGCCTCCTCGTTCATCAGCCCGAAGGCGGTGAGCCTGATCTGCACCAGCGCCGGCTATAAGCTGGTCAGCCTGCAAGACGGCGACCCGGACAGCAAAGGCGAGGGCGCCTCCCACCTGCTCGACTGCTCGTTCTGTCTGGCCAGCGGCATCACCTCAGCACCGCCGCAACAAGACGCGCCGCCGCCGGCGCACACCCTGTCCTACGCCCTGCGCGCGATTCCGTCCGCGCGCCTGGCCGCCATCGTCGCCGCGCCGGCGCGCGGACCACCCGCCTTCCACTAAATATCCGATTG
>JACMLV010000135.1 GCA_014379395.1 Burkholderiaceae bacterium | reverse complement strand
TTCGCCCGCGCCGGCGTCGCCCCCGAGCAGGCCGGCCAGATCGTGTTCGGCAACGTGCTGCACACCGAGGCGCGCGACATGTACGTCTCGCGCGTGGTCGGCGTCAACGCCGGCATGGCCAAGGAATCGGCCGCGCTGACCCTGAACCGCCTGTGCGGCTCGGGCCTGCAGGCCATCGTCACCGCCGCCAACGCGATCCAGCTGGGCGACACCGAGATCGCCGTCGGCGGCGGCGGCGAGACCATGAGCCGCGCGCTGTACGCGACGCAGGCGGCGCGCTGGGGCGCGCGCATGGGCGACATCGCGATGATCGACATGATGGTCGGCGCGCTGTCGGACCCGTTCGGCGGCGGCCACATGGGCGTCACCGCCGAGAACATCGCGGCGCAGTTCGGCATCACGCGCGACGAGCAGGACGCGTTCGCGGTCGAGAGCCAGCGCCGCGCCGTGGCGGCGATTGCCGCCGGCCACTTCAAGTCGCAGATCGTGCCGGTCGAACTGAAGACCCGCAAGGGCGTGGCGCTGTTCGACACCGACGAGCATCCGAAGGCCGACACCACGCTCGAATCGCTGGCCAAGCTGCGCCCGGCGTTCAAGAAGGAGAACGGCAGCGTCACCGCCGGCAACGCCTCCGGCCTGAACGACGGCGCCGCCGCCTGCGTGCTGATGGAGGCGGGCGCGGCCAGCCGCGCCGGCTTGAAGCCGCTGGCGCGCCTGGTGTCGTACGCGGTGGCCGGGGTCGATCCGTCGATCATGGGCACCGGTCCGATTCCGGCCGTCAAGCTGGCGCTCAAGCGCGCCGGCCTGGGCCTGAACGACATGCACGTGATCGAATCGAACGAAGCCTTCGCCGCCCAGTCGCTGGGCGTGTGCAGGGGCCTCGACCTCGATCCGGCGCGCACCAACCCGAACGGCGGCGCGATCGCGCTCGGCCATCCGCTGGGCGCGTCCGGCGCGATCATCACCGTCAAGTGCCTGTATGAACTGATCCGCACCAACCAGCGCTACGGCCTGATCACGATGTGCATCGGTGGCGGCCAGGGCATCGCGGCGATCATCGAGCGCCTGTAAGGTAATGTCCGCGCGCCGATTTCGGCGCGCCGGAAAAGAAAAGGGCGACCCCATTGGGTCGCCCTTTGTGCTTGGGAGCCGGCCTGCCCCGAATCAGGCCTCGATGAAGCGCATCTTGAAGCTGCGGCCCTTGATGTTGCCAAAATCGCGCCCCAGCGGATTGCCGCCGTTCAGGCGCGAGAAGGCCTGCTTGGCCACAGTCCGATCAAGCGCCACATAGGTCATGAACTCGAACACGTTGATCTTGCCCACTTGCTCCTTGGTCAGGCTGGCGTCGCCGGTCAGCGCACCCAGCAGGTCGCCCGGGCGCAGCTTGTCCTTTTTGCCGCCCATGATGCATAACGTCACCATCGGCGCGGGCTGGGCCGGTTCGCCGTCGTCCTCGCCGATCTCCTTCAAGTCGTGCCATTCGACCGCGCTGTCCTGATACTGCTCGATCAGCTTGACCCATTTCTTTTCATTCGGCGCGCACAGCGACAGCGCCAGACCTTTTTCGCCCTTGCGCCCGGTGCGCCCGATGCGGTGGATGTGCACCTCGGTGTCCTTCGAGACATCGACGTTGATCACCGCCGCCAGGCTGTCGATGTCGAGGCCGCGCGCGGCGACGTCGGTCGCCACCAGCACCGAGCAACTGCGGTTGGCGAACAGCACCAGGATCTCGTCGCGCTCGCGCTGCTCCAGCTCGCCGTACAGGGCCAGCGCCGAAAAACCCTGCTCGCGCAGCTCGGCGGCCAGTTCGCGGCAGTGGATCTTGGTGTTGCAAAAGGCCAGCGTCGAGACCGGCTTGAAGTGCTTGAGCAGCTTGCCGACCGCCGCGTTGCGCTCGTCGAAGCCGATTTCATAGAAGCGCTGCGCGATCTGGCTGTTGTCGTGCCGCGCCGCGACCGTCACCTCGATCGGGTTGTCGAGGAAGGAGGCGGTGGCGCGGCGGATGTCGTCCGGATAGGTGGCCGAGAACAGCAGCGTCTGGCGGCGCGCCGGGCAGGCGCTGACGATGCCGGCGATCTCCTCGTAAAAGCCCATGTCGGTCATGCGGTCGGCCTCGTCGAGCACCAAGGTCTGCACATGGTCGAGCTTGATCGTGTCGCGCCCCAGATGGTCGCGCAGCCGGCCCGGCGTGGCCACGACGATGTGGGCGCCGTGTTCGAGCGAGGCGATCTGCGGGCGCATCGGCGCGCCGCCGGTCAGGGTCAGGATCTTGATGTTGCCGGCGCTGCGCGCCAGGCGGCGCAATTCGTTGGCGACCTGGTCGGCCAGTTCGCGCGTCGGGCACAGCACCAGCCCCTGCACCGCGAACCAGGCCGGATTCAAGCGGTGCAGGATGCCGATGCCGAAGGCGGCCGTCTTGCCGCTGCCGGTCTTGGCCTGCGCGATCAGGTCGCGCCCCTCCAGCACCGCCGGCAGGCTCTGCGCCTGGATCGCCGTCATCTCGTGATAGCCGAGCTGGTCCAGATTGGCCAGGAAGGCGGGCGACAGCGTCAGGCTGGAAAAGGAGTTCGGATTCATAGGGCTAACCAGGGTAGGGGATGGGTGGGGCACAGTCTAGCGCAAGGCCGGGGTTTCAGGCTGCCAATGCGGGGCAAGTCCTCGTGCGGGGGAATGTCAGGATGGCCGAACTTGCCGGCGGCCGCAGCGGCCTTGCGTTCAGGCCGGCGCCCAGATCGGCAAGCCGGTCAGGTCGGTGTTCTCGTCGCGGCGCCAGACTGGCAAGCCGGTGTTGTCGGTCGGCTCCAGCAATTCGAGCTGGACCTGTTTCAACGCGCTTTTTTTGATGCGGGCCACCGCCGCGCGCCGCACCTCTGGCGTGCTGTCCACCGGCGCGGCCGGGCCGAAGCCGGGCAAGTCGAACGTCGCGTTATCTTTTTTATCTCTCATTTCGGAAACCTCATGCCCATGGCCCGATTTGGGCGATGGAGCGGACCCGATGTCGATCCGCTTAAGTCAGGCGGCGCAGTTGAAACGCGCCGCAGAAAATAAAAGCCCGGCTGCGTGAGTCGGGCTCCTTGGTGCAAATGGTGGCGCT
>JACMLV010000134.1 GCA_014379395.1 Burkholderiaceae bacterium | reverse complement strand
GGCGAGATCAACACGTTGCGCGGCAACGTGAACTGGATGACCGCGCGGCGGCGGACGCTCGAATCGCCCTTGCTCGGCGCCGATCTCGACAAGATGTGGCCGATCATCCCGCACGGCCAATCGGACACCGCCTGCCTCGACAATGCGCTCGAGCTGCTGCTGGCGGGTGGCTATTCGCTGCCCCACGCGATGATGCTCCTGATCCCCGAGGCATGGGCGGGGAATGAAGGCATGGAGCCCAAGCGCCGCGCCTTTTACGAATATCATGCCGCCTTGATGGAGCCCTGGGACGGGCCGGCCGCCATTGCCTTCACCGACGGCCGCCAGATCGGCGCCACTCTGGACCGCAACGGCCTCAGACCGGCGCGCTTCATCGTCACCGACGACGACCTCGTGGTGATGGCGTCCGAATCGGGCGTGCTGCCGATTCCCGAATCGAAGATCATCCAGAAATGGCGCCTGCAACCGGGCAAGATGTTCCTGATCGACCTGGAGGCGGGCCGCATCATCGACGACAAGGAATTGAAGGACACCTACGCCAACGCCAAGCCGTACAAGGCGTGGATCAACTCGGTGCGCATCAAGCTCAACGAAATCAAGCTGAGCGAAAGCCAGCTCGGCGCCAACCGCGCCAAGGACCTGCCGCCCGCCCAGGGCGAAAAAGCCGTGCCGTCGATGCTCGACCGCCAGCAAGCCTTCGGCTACACCCAGGAGGACATCAAGTTCCTGATGACGCCGATGGCCCTGACCGGCGAAGAGGCGACCGGCTCGATGGGCAACGACTCGCCGCTGGCGGTCATGTCCAACAAGCTCAAACCGCTCTACAACTACTTCAAGCAGTTGTTCGCGCAAGTGACCAACCCGCCGATCGATCCGATCCGCGAAGCGATGGTGATGTCGCTGGTGTCCTTCATCGGCCCGAAACCGAACCTGCTCGACACCAACAACGTCAACCCGCCGATGCGCCTCGAAGTGTCGCAGCCGGTGCTCGGCTTCGACGACATGGCCCGCCTGCGCAACATCAGCGTGCACACCGGCGGCAAGTTCAAGTCGTATGAACTGGACATCTGCTACCCGCTGGCCTGGGGCAAGGAAGGCGTCGAAGCCTGCCTGGCCTCGCTGTGCGCGGAGGCGGTCGACGCCGTCAAATCCGGCCACAACATCCTGATCGTCTCGGACCGCGCGGTCTGCGCCGACCAGGTCGCCATCCCGGCGCTGCTGGCCACCTCCACCGTGCACCAGCACCTGGTGAGCAAGGGCCTGCGCGCCTCGACCGGCCTGATCGTCGAAACCGGCTCGGCCCGCGAAACCCACCACTTCGCATTGCTGGCCGGCTACGGCGCCGAAGCTGTCCACCCATACCTGGCGATGGAAACCCTGGCCGAGCTGGCGCCTGGCCTGCCGGGCAAGCTGACACCGGAAGCGGCCATCTACAACTACACCAAGGCGGTCGGCAAGGGCCTGATGAAGGTGATGTCGAAGATGGGCATCTCGACCTACATGTCGTACTGCGGCGCGCAGATCTTCGAAGCCATCGGCCTGAACAAGTCGCTGGTCGACAAGTACTTCCGCGGCACCGCCTCGAACGTCGAGGGCATCGGCGTGTTCGAAGTGGCCGACGAGGCGCTGCGCCTGCACCTGCTGGCCTTCGGCAGCGATCCGGTGCTGGCCGACAAGCTCGACGCCGGCGGCGAATACGCCTTCCGCGTGCGCGGCGAGGACCACATGTGGACCCCGGACGCGATCGCCAAGCTGCAGCATTCGACCCGCAGCAACAACTTCTCGAGCTACAAGGAATACGCGCAGATCATCAACGACCAGAGCCGTCGCCACCTGACCCTGCGCGGTCTGTTCGAGTTCAAGCTTGACCCGAGCAAGGCGATCTCGATCGACGAGGTCGAACCGGCCAAGGAAATCGTCAAGCGCTTCGCCACCGGCGCCATGTCGCTCGGCTCGATCAGCACCGAGGCGCACGCCACGCTGGCCGTCGCCATGAACCGCATCGGCGGCAAGTCCAACACCGGCGAGGGCGGCGAAGATCCGGTGCGCTACACCCAGGAACTGAAGGGCATCCCGATCCGCAAGGGCGCCACCATGGCCTCCGTGATCGGCGCCGAGCAGATCGTGGCCGACATCGCGCTGCAAGAAGGCGATTCGCTGCGTTCGCGCATCAAGCAAGTGGCGTCCGGGCGTTTCGGCGTCACCGCCGCCTACCTGAACTCGGCCGACCAGATCCAGATCAAGATGGCGCAGGGCGCCAAGCCGGGCGAGGGCGGCCAGTTGCCGGGCCACAAGGTGTCCGAGTACATCGCCAGCCTGCGCTTCTCGGTGCCGGGCGTCGGCCTGATCTCGCCGCCGCCGCACCACGACATCTACTCGATCGAGGACTTGGCGCAGCTGATCCACGACCTGAAGAACGTCAATCCGACCGCTTCGATCTCGGTCAAGCTGGTTTCCGAAGTGGGCATCGGCACCGTCGCCGCCGGCGTCACCAAGGCCAAGGCCGACCACGTCGTCGTCGCCGGCCACGACGGCGGCACGGGCGCGTCGCCCTTGTCGTCGGTCAAGCACGCCGGCACGCCGTGGGAGCTGGGCCTGTCCGAAACCCAGCAGACGCTGGTCTTGAACGGCCTGCGCAGCCGCATCCGCGTCCAGGCCGACGGCCAGATGAAGACCGGCCGCGACGTCGTCATCGCCGCCATGCTGGGCGCCGACGAAATCGGCTTCGCCACCGCGCCGCTGGTGGTCGAGGGCTGCATCATGATGCGCAAATGCCATCTGAACACCTGCCCGGTCGGCGTCGCCACCCAAGACCCGGTCCTGCGCGCCAAGTTCTCCGGCAAGCCGGAGTACGTCGTCAACTACTTCTTCTTCGTCGCCGAGGAAGCGCGCCAACTGATGGCGCAACTGGGCATCCGCACCTACGACGAGCTGATCGGCCGAGTCGACCTGCTCGACAAGTCGAAGGCGATCGCGCACTGGAAGGCGCAGGGCCTGGACTTCTCGGCCATTTTCTACCAGCCGGAAGTGCAGAACGGCCAAGCCGTGCGCCACGTCGAGACCCAGGACCACGCGCTGGAAAAGGCGCTCGACCACAAGCTGATCGCGCAAGCCAAGCTGGCCCTCGACAAGGGCGAGCGCGTCTCGTTCATCTCGCCGGTGCGCAACGTCAACCGCACCGTCGGCACCATGCTGTCGGGCGAAGTGGCCAAGAAGTACGGCCACGCCGGCCTGCCGGACGACACCATCCACATCCAGCTGCAAGGCACCGCCGGTCAATCGGCCTGCGCCTTCCTGGCGCACGGCATCACGATCGACCTGGTCGGCGAGGGCAACGACTACGTCGGCAAGGGCTTGTCGGGCGGCCGCATCATCGTGCGTCCGAACACCGAGTTCCGCGGCCGCGCGGTCGACAACATCATCGCCGGCAACACGGTGCTGTACGGCGCGATCGCCGGCGAAGCCTTCTTCAACGGCGTGGCCGGCGAGCGTTTCGCGGTGCGCAACTCGGGCGCCACGGCGGTGGTCGAGGGCCTGGGCGACCACGGTTGCGAATACATGACCGGCGGCACCGTGGTGGTGCTGGGCGAAACCGGACGCAACTTCGCGGCCGGCATGTCGGGCGGCATCGCCTACGTCTACGATCCGGCCGGCGACTTCTCCAAGCGCTGCAACACCGCGATGGTGAGCCTGGACGCCGTGCTCAGCGTGGCCGACCAGCAGGTCGACCGCGGCGCCTGGCACAGCCAGCACCGCGACGGCGAGCCGGAGGCGGACGAGGCGATCCTGAAGCGCCTCGTCGAGCGTCACTTCAAGCACACCGGCAGCACCCGCGCCCGCGCCCTGCTCGACGACTGGGCCACCGCGCGCAGCAAGTTCGTCAAGGTCTTCCCGAGCGAGTACAAGCGCGCGCTGATCGAGATGGCCGAGAACGCGGCCATGGAATCGCAGCCGATCGCGGCCTGATCGCGGCACAACGACGAGATGCAAAGAGGCGGGCTCCGGCCCGCCCCAGCCAGCAAACACTAAAGGATTATCGTGGGTAAAATCACCGGTTTCATGGAATTTCAGCGTCAGGACGAGGCCTATCTGGAGCCCGCCGCGCGCCTCAAGAACTACAAGGAATTCGTCCTCCACCTGACGGACGAACAAGCCAACGTGCAGGCCGCGCGCTGCATGGATTGCGGCATCCCGTTTTGCAACACGGGCTGCCCGGTCAACAACATCATTCCCGACTGGAACGACCTGGTCTATCGCGGCAACTACCGCGAGGCGCTCGACACGCTGCACTCGACCAACAACTTCCCCGAATACACCGGCCGGGTCTGCCCCGCGCCGTGCGAGTCGGCCTGCACGCTCGGCATCCATGAAGATCCGGTCGGCATCAAGTCGATCGAGCACAAGATCATCGACATGGGCTGGGAACACGGCTGGGTCAAGCCGCAGCCTGCCGAAGTCAAAACCGGCAAGAAGGTCGCCGTGGTCGGCGCCGGCCCCGCCGGCCTGGCGGCGGCGCAGCAGCTGGCGCGCGCCGGCCACGCCGTCACCGTGTTCGAAAAGAACGACCGCGTCGGCGGCCTGCTGCGCTACGGCATCCCCGACTTCAAGATGGAAAAATCGCACATCGACCTGCGCGTCAAGCAGATGGAAGCCGAAGGCGTTGTCTTCCGCACCGGCGTGTTGATCGGCAAGGACTTCCCGGCCAGCGTCTTGAACTGGTCCAAGGAAACCATCTCGCCGCAACAGTTGAACAAGGACTTCGACGCCGTCGTCATGGCCGGCGGCGCCGCGGCGCCGCGCGACCTGCCGGTGCCGGGCCGCGAATTGAAGGGCGTCCACTTCGCGATGGACTTCCTGCCGCTGCAAAACAAGGTCAACGCGGGCGACAAGCTCAAGGACCAGATCAAGGCGACCGGCAAGCACGTCGTCGTGATCGGCGGCGGCGACACCGGCTCCGACTGCGTCGGCACCTCGAACCGCCACGGCGCCGCCTCGGTGGCCCAGTTCGAACTGATGCCGCAGCCGCCCGAGCAGGAAAACAAGCCGCTGGTGTGGCCGTACTGGCCGACCAAGCTGCGCACCTCCTCGTCACACGAGGAAGGCTGCCAGCGCGACTGGTCGGTGGCGACCAAGCGTTTCGAAGGCAAGGGCGGCAAGGTTGAAAAGCTGATCGCCTGCCGCGTCGAATGGAAAGACGGCAAGATGACCGAAGTGCCGGATTCGGAATTCGAAATGAAAGCCGACCTGGTCCTGCTGGCGATGGGTTTCGTGTCGCCGGTGCAGCAGGTGCTCGACGCGTTCGGCGTCGACAAGGATGCGCGCGGCAACGTCAAGGCCACCACCGACGGCGAAGGCTGCTACCAGACCTCGCAGCCGAAGGTGTTCGCCGCCGGCGACATGCGCCGCGGCCAGTCGCTGGTGGTGTGGGCGATCCGCGAAGGCCGTCAATGCGCGCGCGCGGTCGACGAGTTCCTGATGGGTTCGTCCGTCCTGCCACGCTGATCCGGCTGGCGACGATATGGAGGCGGCGCCCGCCGCCTCCGGCCCACAGGCCTCTATGCTAAGTAGATCCCTGCAAGCAAAAAAGCCGACGACAAGTCGGCTTTTTTGCTTCTTGCGTAAGCGTGCAGGAATTGACTGTATAAATTCACAGTGCTAGCATTATTCGACGATGTTTTTCTAGTGCTCAGATAGGTTCTATAAAGATTGATTCTTGTACGGGATCGACTGAAAGGGGGACGGAATGCTGCATTGCCCGAAATCCATAGCCAACTATTTCATTGACATCGCCAACGCCAGCGGTGAACAACTGAGTCCGATGAAGCTACAAAAGCTCGTCTATTACGCGGTCGGTTGGTTCGCGGGTCACACAGGCAAGCCGCTCGTCGACGAGGCGGTTGAAGCTTGGCAATACGGCCCTGTCTTTCCTTCGCTGTACCACGAGTTCAAAAGATTTGGCTCCGGCGCGATTACAGAGAAGGCGTTCGAATTTGCGGATGGCTGCAACCGTCGGGAAGTCGCCACGCCGGGCGACCCGCACGTTCGGCAGTTCCTTGACAATGTTTGGAGCAGCTATGGCAAGTACACCGGCATCGCGCTCTCGGAAATGGCGCATGCCGCCGACAGTCCCTGGGATCGAACGTGGAGGGCCGCCAACGGCGTCCGCAACGCCGACATTCCGTTTGATATCATCTCGGGCTACTTCAAGCAAGCTGCCGACAAGGCGAGGGCCAGGAGTGCCGTAGCTTGACGAGCGACGCCGGCGCGGAGGGTAGCGATATCGGGACGGCGCCGATCGATCCCGATGCCCAACCGGCCCGGGCGCCGAGCACGGGGTCGGGGCGGCAAGAGGATGCGTTTTTTGCAAACGCCAAGCGCAAGCACGAGCTGGAGCTGATCAAGCACGACCTGGGCTTCATCGGCAAGGCCGTTGGATCAAGCGCCCAAGCGCCGACCAACATCGCCGCCTTCCTCATTGTTTGCTTAATCTTGTTCATTACGATCAGTGCATTCATGCCGGCTAGCCCGGCAATGGACGACACCAGAAAATGGGCGTTCGGCCTCGTGACGCTTGTGGTCGGGTATCTGTTTGGTGCAGGTACAAAGTCGAAGTAGAACGTTCGGAAGCGTCGTGTCGGCCCCTTCGTCCCCATTAAATTGAAACGGCCCCGGCAACCCCAGGGCCGTCGTCGTTTCAGGCCGGCTGTATGCGCAGGCCCGGCGTCGCCTGCCACCGGCCCTGCTTGTCCACCACCAGCACATCGACTTGCCATTGCCGCGCCAGGCGCAGCGCGCCCTGCCGGCCGGCCACCAGCATCACCTTGGTCAGCGCGTCGGCCAGCGCGCAGCTGGGCGCGGCCACGGTGACGCTGGCCAGCTCGGTCGGCGAGTAGCCGGTGCGCGGATCGAAGATGTGGTGATGGCGGTGGTCGGCGCTGAAGCCGCACTCGTTGTCGGCCGAGGTGGCGACGCTGCGCCCATCCAACGCGAGCCGGGTCAGGATGGCTTGCTCGTGGCGCGGATCGGCCAGGCCGAGCAGCCACGGCCGCTGGCCTTCGGCGGCCCCCAGCGCGCTCCATTCGCCGGTGTTGATCAAGGCGTGCCGCACGCCGGCCGCTTGCAGGCGCGCGCGCACCAGGTCGGCCGCGAAGCCCTGCGCCACG
>JACMLV010000133.1 GCA_014379395.1 Burkholderiaceae bacterium | reverse complement strand
GCCGAGCTGGAACCGGGCAGCGGCGCGGATCGCCACCGTCTGGCTGCCCGGCGCCACCAGCGCGCCGATGCTGACGATGCGCGCGGCGCCGGGACGCTCTTGCAGCTTGAGTTTGGCGCCCACGCGCCAGGCGGGGGCGTCGGCGGCCGGGGCCTGGATCTCCAGCGCCAGGCGGTCGGTCTGGGCCAGGGTCAGCAGCACGGTGGCGGGCTCGACGCGCTGGCCCGGCTTGACCTCGATGGCGGTGACGACGCCGCTCTGCGCCGCGCGCAGGGTCAGGCCGTCCTCCAGCTTGCCGGTCGCGGCGATGCGTTCGATGGTTGGCGCCGGCAAGCCGGCCAGGCCCAGCGCGGCCTTGGCCTGGCGCAGCGCCGCCTCGGCCTCTTGCAGCGTGGCCTGCGCTTCCTGCACCCGGCGCTGGGCCACGATGCCCTCGTCGAACAGGGCGCGCTCGCGCTGCGCAGCCTGGCGCGCCAGCGCGGCGCGGCTGGCGGCCTGGGTCAGTTGCAATTGCAGCGGCCCCAGTTCCGGGCTGAGCAGGCGCAACAGCGGCGCGCCCTGGCGCACCTGTTGATTGGGTTGCACATACAGTTGCACGGCCAAGCCGGACAGCGGCGAACTGACGATCTGCTCGTGGTTGGGCGGCAGCGTCACCTGGGCCGGCAAGCTGAGCACGACAACCTCGGCGTCGCGCCGCAGCGGCTGGACCTCGATTCCCATTGCCCGCATTTGTTGATCGGTGACGGCGAAGCCGGCCTGCCGTTCGGCGGCCGCGAGGTTGCCGCCGAGGGCGAGGGCGAGCGCGAGCGACAAGCACAGCGGCGAGAGGAGAGTTCTTTTCTTCATGATTCTTTCTTCTTGATGCAGACAAAGCGGGGACCGGACCCATGTTGCGCGGCGCACGCGCGGCGGCCGGCGGCGCTGCTGCGCGAGCCCGGCCTAAGCGGCGCCGATATGGGTGTGACGAAAGAAGCCGTCGGCGCGCAATACTGCCGCGCCGGCTCCGTCGGCTGATGATCGGGCGGCCAAGCGCCGCCGATGCCGGACGGATTTAGGCTGGGAGGGCGCCGCCGCTAGGCGGGCGGAAAGGCGGGTCGTAGGTCGACAAGGGCAGGGACTGCACGACGAAATGCGTCTGCAGCATGCCGTCGGCGGACGGCGCGAAGGCGTCGTTCAGGGCGGTGTCGGGGAAGAGTTTCAGGTGGTCGACCGCGTGCAGCACCTGGTGCTCGAACGCGCGCAGCTTGTTGTCGCGTTCGGTGATGGCGCTGTCGCCGGCTGGGCGCAGAAACGCGTGCTGGTGCGCGGACGGCGCCAGTTCCATGATGTTGTGCGCGATTTCATGCTTCAGCTTGGCGCCACTGAAACCCCATACGCCCAAGTTCGTCATCATGGCGACGAACAGGAAAAATGCGATGTGTTTAGTGAATGCCTTGCTCATTCGCAGAAGTTTACCATGTTTGCCGCCGCTCATCGAAGCGAAGTGTGGAAGCAAAGCGGCTATCGATATGCGCGCGGCGGCGTACCGCGCGGCGTCACAGGCACGCTTGCTCGCCCCACACATGGCGCATGCTGAAGCGCACCGCCAGCTGATTTTCATGCAGCGCCTCGGCGATCGCCTCGCCGGCCGCGTCGGTTCTGCGCAGCGCAGCGAACGGCGCCGTGTCGGCCGCCAGCGGCTTGCCGTCGGCGCCGATCAAGACCCGCG